>JAUVYZ010000038.1 GCA_030602845.1 Phycisphaerae bacterium
AACCTCACTCCTTGTGCCTGTTGCCGATGCGCATTTATCTGCAGAGTCGGGCTAATCCACGGACCAACTATAGTATTCCTACTAATATAGTAAGGAATTTGAAAAAAGCAAGAAAATTTTCCTATTATTGGGAAAAAAGGCAAAAAAATCGACTGTAATCCTCTAAGTCCTTATCTGCACGCAGCTTGCATACTACTTTTTTCGGCCTCAGCGTTCGACGGAGGTTTGACGGGAATCTGGAAAGTCATCGGTATTCTAAGTATATAAAATGCAAAAGAATCATTGATTTTTATCATAAGCCGTTCGACAATATCTCTGTTCCGAAGGGTATCGGCAGAAAATTTGCCGTGTTGAAAAAGACGGTATATCTTGAGGGTATTTGCAATTTATGTGCCGAAAACTACTGATTTGAACCCTTTTTATGTGAAAGTTACACTGTGTATTCATAGGAGATAAAATGCAGGCCGCAAGATCTAAGGTTGCCATAGTAGGCGCTGGAAGTGTGGGCAGCACTTTTGCCTTTTCTTTGATGATAGGCGGAGTCGCCAGGGAAATTGTTCTTATTGATACAAACCAGGAGCGTGCTGAGGGTGAATGTATGGATTTAAATCACGGGGCCAGCTTCGTTCATCCGGTAAATATATATTCTGCCGGATACGAAGGCTGCGAAGGGGCTGATGTTGTAGTTATCACCGCCGGCGCCAAACAGAAACCAGGCCAGAGTAGAATAGATTTGGTTCAAACAAATGCTGAAATCTTTAAAGATATCACACCTAAAATAATAAAATTTGCCAAAGATGCCATATTGTTAGTTGTTTCCAACCCTGTGGATATACTAACATATATAACCTTAAAGATATCGGGCCTTGCCCCCAACAGGGTTATAGGTTCAGGCACGGTTTTGGATAGCTCCAGGTTCCGGTACTTAATAAGCGAGCATTGCCACCTGGACCCGAGAAATGTCCACGCTTATATTATCGGCGAGCACGGTGATACCGAATTCCCTGTCTGGAGCCATGCCAATATAGGAGGAATGGTACTGGCTAAATATTGTCCGGTTTGTGATGAGCATTGTGATTATAAGGAAGAGCTGGGTAAAATTTTTGAGGAAGTAAAAAACGCAGCCTACAAAATTATAGAGGCAAAAGGTGCCACTTATTATGCTATAGGGCTGGCGCTGGTAAGAATTGTCGAATCTATATTAAGGGATGAAAATTCTGTGCTGCCTGTCTCCTCCCGAGTCAATGATTATTATGGAGTGAATGATGTGTGTTTAAGCATACCATCTGTAGTTAACAGAAACGGAAGGGAAAAAATCTTAAGGCTTGAGCTTTCCGGGCTTGAGCAGGAGCAGCTTAGACATTCGGCAAGGACATTAAAAGATATAATGAAAAAAGTAACGGTGTAATGATGTAATGTTTCCGGCGAAACCGGCTGCTTAATAACCGGGATGCAGGAGACCTGAATAAAATAATGGTATGGATTTATGTATTTTGCAGAAGGGTTGCCATTTAGATAAAAGGAGGTTACGAATGAATCTTAAAGGTACACAAACTGAAAAGAACCTGCTGGCTGCGTTCGCGGGCGAATCTCAGGCGAGAAACCGTTATACGTATTTTGCCAGCCAGGCAAGAAAAGAAGGCTACGAACAAATAGCCGCTATATTTGCTGAAACAGCAGAGCAGGAGAAAGAGCACGCCAAGCGCGAGTTCAAGTTTCTCGAAGGCGGCGAAGTGGAAATTACCGCAGCTTTTCCGGCTGGCATTATCGGTACCACGTTAGAGAACTTGAAGGCGGCTGCGGCAGGTGAGAATTACGAACATACCGAGATGTATCCGGGCTTCGCAGATACAGCGGACAAAGAGGGATTTGCTGAGATTGCTGAGGTCTTCAGGAATATTGCCGTTGCCGAAAAACGTCACGAGCAGCGGTATCTTGCCCTGGCAAAGAATATAACCGACGGACTCGTATTCAAACGCGAAAAACCGGTAAGATGGGTTTGCAGAAATTGTGGCTATGTGCACGAAGGGCCTGAAGCGCCGGAACTTTGCCCGGCTTGTGCGCATCCGCAAAGCTATTATGAGTTGGAAGCAATTAACTACTATAGAGACGATTCATTCTGTTAACACCGCTGCAGGTGCGAAACTAAAGGAAAATGGTAATGCAACAACTGAAACCAAACGTCTATTTCGTCGGTGCGATTGATTGGGATAGAAGGTTGTTTGACGAGCTGATTCCACTGCCTGACGGCACAAGCTACAATGCTTATCTGATAAAGGGCGGCGAGAAAACGGCGCTGCTGGATACAGTTGATCCTACGAAAGCTGATGTGCTAATAGACAACCTTGTCGCAGTCGGAGTTGAAAGCATAGATTATATTGTTGCCCACCACGCTGAGCAGGACCACTCCGGCAGCATACCGGATATATTAATGCTCTATCCCGATGCAAAGGTAGTAACAAATCCGAAGTGCAAGGGTATGCTTATCGACTTATTGAACGTTAGCGAGGACAAATTCATCACGATCGATGATGGTCAGACGCTTTCTCTGGGCGATAAAACGTTGCAGTTCGTATATATTCCCTGGGTCCACTGGCCTGAGACGCTGGGCACATACTTGCAGGAAGATAAAATATTATTCCCCTGCGATTTTTTCGGCTCGCACCTTGCAACAAGCGGGCTGTTTATGGACGATGAAGCCGTTGTTTATGAGGCGGCTAAGAGATATTACGCAGAGATAATGATGCCTTTCAGAACGCCGATACGGAAGAATCTGGAAAAAATAAAGGAACTGCAAATAGATATGATTGCCCCAAGTCACGGCCCCATCTATGATAGGCCCGAGTTTATTATCGATGCGTACAAAGATTGGGTCAGCGACCGGGTCAAGAACGAAGTAGTGCTGCCGTATATTTCAATGCACGATAGCACAAGAAAAATGGTTGAACATTTTGTAGATGCTTTGATTGAAAGAGGCATTACGGTCAAGCAGTTCAATCTTGGGGTGACTGACATTGGTAAACTGGCGATGTCGCTTGTCGACGCAGCTACGATCGTGCTTGGTTCTCCGACGGTCTTGGCGGGGGCACACCCGGAAGTTGCATACGCTGCAATCTTGGCAAACGCACTTAGGCCGAAGACAAAATTTGCTTCGATTATCGGTTCCTATGGGTGGGGCGGCAGGATGGTCGAGCGGATTACAGGGCTGATTTCAAATCTCAAAGTAGAAATCCTTACGCCGGTGATAGCAAAGGGCCATCCTAAAGATGAGGATTTTGTAGCTCTGGACAAATTGGCTGACCAAATTCTGGCCAAACATAAAGAGCTTAAAATCTCCAATTAGAGCAGGTTTTTTTTAACGCTATATTAAGGATGAAAAATCAGAACTGCAAAATTTCGAAAGGGGAAAATTATGGCTGAGAAACTTCAAGTCTATAAATGTATGGTGTGTGGTAATATCGTGGAAGTGCTTCACGGCGGCGCCGGGGAGCTGGTTTGTTGTGGTCAGCCGATGGAACTTCTGGAGGAGAAAACGGCTGACGCTGCAACAGAAAAACATGTGCCCGTGATTGAAAAAAATGATGGCAGCGTCAAAGTAAAAGTCGGCAGCGCTCCTCACCCGATGGAGGACAAACACTATATTGAGTGGATTGAGTTGCTTGCTGACGGAAAGGCGTATCGACAGTTCCTCGACCCAGGCGATGCACCTGAAGCGGTGTTTACTATTGAGGCTGATTCTGTCAGTGCAAGAGAGCATTGTAACGTTCACGGCTTGTGGAAGGGGGAAGGATAATGAGTATTACTTTTAATGCCTTTGAAATCTTTGAAATGGCAGATGAAATTGAGAGAAACGGCGCCAAATATTATCGCGAAGCAGCGGAAAAAGCATCAGACAAGAAAACAAAACAGATGTTACTCGATATGGCCGCTATGGAGGATGAGCATCTGAAAACCTTTGTGGAAATGAGAAAAGAGCTGAGCGGCCGGGAAAAAGAACCGATGATTTTCGACCCTGATAATCAAGCGGCAATGTATCTGCAGGTAATGGCTGATGCTCGTGGTATGGAAGGCAGAATAGGCCCGACCGCGAAGCTGACCGGCAACGAGATGATAAAGGAGATCCTTGACATAGCGATAAATTCTGAAAAGGATTCGGTTGTTTTCTATCTGAATTTAAAGGGCTTAGTGCCCGTAAAGGCAGGCAGGGACAAAGTGGAAGAGATTATCATCGAGGAATTGAGCCATATTACTACCTTGCTGAGAAAGTTGAAAGATTTGTAATAGCCCAATGAATTCCACGCCGGACCAACAGTCGATGACGAAACTGCCTCAGGAGATGTAGATGTTGGATTTAGAATCATTGTTCAAATTAAGCTATGGGGTGTATATACTCAGTTCGAAAAAGGACAGCAAGCTCAATGGTTGTATTGTCAATACCGTATTTCAGCTATCACCTGAGCCGCTAATGGCAGCGGTTAGCGTTAACAGACAATGCTTAACGCATGAGTATATTACCGACAGCAGAGTTTTCGCTGTTTCTATTCTCTCTGAAGAAGCACCGATGAGCTTTATCGGCAAGTTCGGCTTCAGGTCCGGCAGAGAAATAGACAAATTTGAACAGATAAATTTCAAGATAGGTCAGACCGGCAGCCCAATAGTCTTGGATAACACTGTTGGTTTCATCGAGGCTGAAGTTGCTCAAAGTATTGATGTTGTAACGCACACGTTATTTATCGCAAAAATAGTAGCTTGCAAGACGCTTGATGGAGGCAAAGAACCTATGACGTACGCCTACTACCGTGATATAAAGCATGGTAGGACGCCTAAAACTGCTGCAACATATATCAGAGAAAAACCGGCAGCAAAACTAAAGGAAGGAATTACGAATATGAAGAAATACAAATGTCTTATGTGCGGATACATTTATGACCCGGATGTGGGTGACCCGGAGAACGATGTGGAAGCTGGTACTGCTTTTGAAGATTTGCCGGATGATTGGGTCTGTCCGGAATGTGGCGCCGGTAAAGATGAGTTTGAGCCGGTTGAGGATTAGCCGGATGGCTTGGGATGCCCGGCGTGTGCACATCCGCAGCCGCATTTCGAGTTGGAAGCTAAAGGCCGGATAGTTTTAAATAAGAGATTCAAATTGAACAAAAATTACTTAAGTGATTGTGTTTTTTGATAAATAAGTTAGTTTAACAACGATATGGACTCAGCAGTTAGCCGGGCAAAGATTATACAGGCAGCATTTGGCCGGATGAAGCGTATAAGCAGATGGTTTTTTATTGAGGAAAAAATAGGTAATGGCTAAATCATCCCGCAAGAATAAAGCCAATCGTGGCGGCGAATCCTTATCTACCAGGTCAATACATGCTGGTGAGCCAAGGAAAAAATATGCTGATTCGTTGACAACTCCCATTATTCAAACTTCCACGTTTACATTTAAAAACAGCAAGGCAATCGAAGATTACACCAAGAAGGGGAAAGAACATTTTGAATATGGCAGATATGGCAATCCTACCGCAAAAATTGCTGAAAGGCGCCTTGCCAACCTCGAAGGTGCTGAAGAGTGTGTTGTTTTTTCCTCCGGAATGAGCGCGATAACTACGACCATTCTTTCTGTAGTGCAGTCGGGTGACCATATTGTCATCACTGATGATAGCTACAAAAAAACGCTCGAATTTTGCAGGTCATATTTGAAACAGTTCGGCATCGAATGCACCATTGTTCCATTTGGAGATTATGAAGTTCTCGAAAAGGCTATCAAAAAGAACACGCGTTTCATATTTTCTGAATCACCCACCAATCCTTATTTGAATATTTTTGACCTTGTCAAAATCAAGAAGATAGCAGACAAACATAATGTTCTAACGCTCATAGACAGCACATTTAGCACTCCTTTGAATCAGAGACCCATCGAATTTGGGATGGACCTTGTTCTGCAAAGTGCAACGAAGTACCTTGGGGGACACAATGACATCTTGGCCGGCGCCGTGCTGGGCAGAGCCGGTCTGATTGAGACCATACGAAATCTGCATAAGTCAATGGGCGGCACAATCGACCCCCATTGCTGCTATCTCCTCCTGCGCGGGCTCAAAACGTTTCCTTTACGCGTACAAAAACAAAATGAATCCGCCTTGACGATTGCCAGATTTCTTGAAAATCACCCGCGCATTAAAAGGGTTTATTATCCTTTTCTCGAAAGTCACCGTCATTATAGGATAGCTAAGAAGCAGATGACCGGGGGTGGTGGCGTTGTTACATTTGAAATAAAGGGCAATCTTAATACCGCGAAACGCTTCCTGGATGCTCTGAAGTTGTGCTATATTGGACCAAGCCTGGGGGGTGTTGAAACACTGATAACGCATCCGGCGTTGGTAACTTATTACGACTGTACGAGAAAAGAACGCTATGCGTTAGGAATCACTGATACCCTTTTCAGGCTTGCCGTTGGGATTGAGGATGTTGAGGACTTGATTAAGGACCTTCAGAGGGGCTTGAAAGCGTAAAAGTCTGTCCGGACCGTGGTGCCGGCAAAGGTGAGTTTGAGCCGGTTGAAGATTAAATATTGCGGCGGAAGAACAGATATTGAAAACAAAGGGGGTGGTTCTTATGCAGAATATCTGGCCGTTTTTAGCCGATCAGGATATTGTCTGTGCTGAGACCGTAGCGCCGCCTACTGGGCTTGTGGTTTTCGGGGCCTCCGGCGATTTGGCCTCCAGGAAGCTTCTGCCAGGCCTTATGCGGATATCTCAAAGGGAGTTGCTTGACGACAGTTTTTTTTTATTGGGAGCAGGCAGAAAAAAGCTCATCAGTAAGCAGTTCAGGCAAATCGCACAACAAGCAATACAAGAAAACTCCAGCGGTATATCCGCAAAGGAACTAAAATCTTTTACCGATAAGCTCTATTATATAAGCGGTGATTACAGTGACCCTTTGTTTTATGACAGCATCAAAGTTAAGCTCGCTGAATTAGATAAAAAGCATAAGGTTGACGGCAGTGTCGTTTTTTACCTCGCTGTTCCTCCCTTTCTATACAGCACAATAGTAGAGCAGCTCGGCTCAGCGGGATTGTCCTGCCCCGGCGAACCCGCTTCGAGGCAGCGGGCCAGATTGGTTGTGGAAAAGCCCTTTGGCAGAGATTTGCAAAGCGCTGTTGAACTGAATAAGATAATCCGTCGATGTTTCAATGAATCTCAAGTTTATCGTATAGACCATTACCTCGGCAAAGAGACCGTTCAAAATATCTTGATGTTTCGTTTTGCGAATGTGATTTTTGAGCCGATATGGAATCGCAATTATATTGACCACGTTCAAATCACCATAGCTGAATCGATAGGCATTGGGCACCGGGCAAGCTATTACGACAAGGCCGGTGCTCTTCGGGATATGTTTCAAAATCACATGCTTCAAATACTTGCTTTGGTGACAATTGAGCCGCCCACATCTTTCGAGGCAGACCACATTCGTGACGAGAAGGTCAAGCTTTTGCGGTCGATTCGTCCGTTCAAATTGGATGAACTGGACAGCTTTATTGTGCGGGGTCAATATGGTCCCGGCTCGATAAACGGCAGGAAAGTTGTCGGTTATCGAGCAGAACCCGGCATAAACCCCCAATCAAAAACCGAAACTTTCGTCGCTGCAAAGTTGTTTATGGACAATTGGCGGTGGAAGGGCGTTCCTTTTTATCTGCGAACCGGCAAAAGACTTGCCAGGAAGGATACCGAGATTGCTATCACTTTCAAAAAAGTTCCGCATTCTATGTTTATCTCGGCCGGCCTCGCCGATATGCCGCCAAACGTTCTTGTCTTGCAGATACAGCCGGAGGAAGGGATTTCCTTGAGCTTTCAGGCGAAACGGCCCGGCTCAAAGATTTGTATGAGTACACTGAATATGAATTTTGATTACCATAGCGTCTTCGGGGTTCGTATGCCCGAGGCATATCAGAGATTGCTTTTGGACTGTATGGTCGGTGACCAAACGCTCTTTACGAGGTATGACGGCGTGGAAATAGCCTGGCAGTTATTAACGCCTGTGCTCGAGGCCTGGCAAAACGACGATGCAGCGCCTTACGAATATGCTGCGGGCAGTGACAGTTTTGCCGAGGCCGATAGTCTTATTGAAGCCGATGGTCGAAAGTGGCGAAAACTTTGAGCAATCTAATCGGCGTCAACACAAAGCAGTTGCAGAATAGTTTGTAATATACACTCCGAATTGTTTATCGACGCTCGCCTTTCGTCGTGGTATCGGCAGTCTTTTTGTATTGTTTGAATATGTCCTTTATATCCGCCGACTTGGAATTACCGGTGTGAACAACAACGCGATAGCGCAACGTGAGTGTCTCCCCCTTGGCCAGTTCAAGACGGTTACCTTTGAGCCAGTTCATCGGGGTCGGTGAGAAGAAGCCGTAGTCGCGCGTGAACCATTTGGTCGGGAACCAGCGGTTACGCGGATGCTGCAGAATGGCGATGCCTTCGGTAATGCCGCTGCGTGTGCCGCTGTAGTCGCACCACGGCGAGGCGACGCCCCATGTATCTTTCTCGCCGGTCTTGCCCTCGGCGTTGACCAGCGTGCCGCCGGATTTGACGCTCAACTCGCCCACGACGCGTGCGGAAAACAGTGAATGGTTTGACTTGAGGATACGGATGTCCGTCAACGCCGCAAGTATAATTTCAAAATCGATGAATCGAAGGTCCTTGCTCGGTGCGGTAATGACAATGCGGCGCAGGTCGAGAATAATCGGCCTCTTTCCGGGCTGCTGCCAGAAACATTCATCTGTGAAGATGACACGGTCGCCCGAGGCCTTGATGAGCTTCGGCCCCTGCGAGACAATCTGACCGCGTTCATTACTTTCCTGCCAGTAGTTGCCGCCGTTGACGCGGTCGCAGCCAAAGAACAGCGAATGGTGGTGCGGATACGGCTGTGATGTTTCGGTCGTGATGGACTTGCCCGATGCCGGCCCGTTCACCGGCCAGAAATACGGATACTTCTGCGATTTGCCGAACTTGTAGCACGTGAATGGCTTCCCATTCACGGTAACTGCGATCTTGTTCTTCTCGAGTTTTGCCTCAATATGCTCACCGGCCGCCTGCGCCGAAGTGTCCCACTCTGCCGCGTTCGGAATGCTCCACACTGTGATTATCAACGCAGCGCCAACAAGTCTCCACCAGTACTTCATCTCGTAACCCTTAAATTCTCAATAATCAATAATCACTAATCAATTCTATAGATGCCATGGGCTGCGCATCGGTCTGGAGACCATCCGGTTCGCCTCCGCATCGTTGGTGAATTGTTCCCGTTCGGGGTCCCATTTCAACTTCCGGCCAAGCCGCATAGCAATCTCGCCCAGCAGGCAGACGGTGCAGGAGCGGTGGCCGACTTCAACAGGTGCGGCAGTTTCTGCCTGTGACTTGATACACTCGAGGAAATTTCCTTTGTGGTGATTGCTTTTATAGAGATGTAATTCATCGGGACCGATGGCTGAGGTTAACAGCGATTTCGGGTTCGCGTCAAGATGTCCACGCTTGACGTACACCCAACCTTCTGTTCCCTCGAAGACAACCCCTTGTTTGTTCTTCCTGCTGTCTGCACAAATGACCTTGACTCCGCTGGCGTAGGTGTACTCGATGCGGAACGCGCCGTGCACGTCCCATAGCCCATCCTTCGGGTATTCGGCCTGTGCCTCTATTTCGGCAGGTCCGGAGAATTCCGTCCCCATTCCCCACTGGGCGATGTCGTTGTGGTGGCTGCCCCAGCCGGTAATCATCCCGGAGCCGTAGTCCGAGATACGCAGCCATCCCGGTCGTTCATAGCTGTTTTGGGGATGGACACGCTTCTCGGTATAGGCGGCCCAGGGTGCAGGGCCCAACCACATCTCGTAGTCCAGGTTTTCAGGTATTGGCATGGGCGGCTGTGGCCCTGTGGGCGGATCTATCCCAAAGCCCACTTTCACGGTGTGCAGCTTGCCAATCCGTCCGTTGCGAACCAGCTCGCACGCCTGCCGAAACCGGGAATCCGAACGCTGCTGGCTCCCGACCTGAAAGATACGATTGTATCGGCGGACAGTGTCGCTTAACACACGCCCCTCTTGAACGGTCAGCGTCAGCGGCTTCTGTAGAAAGATGTCCTTGCCTGCCTTCGCTGCGGCAATGGCGGGAAGCGCGTGCCATTGGTCGGGCGTGGCAACCATCACTGCATCAATATCGTCTCGTGCGACCAGCTCTCGGAAGTCTTTGTACGTCGCACAGCCCTTATAGGTCCCATTCCTGCTCTGCGTACTGTATTTTTCTTCAACAAGCTTCTGAGCATGTTTCACTCTGTTGGAATCGACGTCGCACACCGCGACGACCTGGGCCTGTTTGAATCCCAGGGCCTCTTTCAAATCGCCGAGCCCCATGCGCCCCACGCCGATACAGCCCACATTGATACGCTCGCTTGGTGCGTTAGCCCCGAATACCGACGCCGGAACTATTGTCGGCCCAAGCAGGGCTGCGCCTGCAACTGCAGTGGCTCTCAAAAACTCCCGCCGGGTCAGGGTATTTGCCTTTTTAGTTCTGCTTCTGCTTTTCATCACTTTTTCCCGCCTTTCTCGATAAAAGACACAAGGCTTCGGTCTTTAGTATGTCCAGTATAATCATACCAGATGCGCTCGGCGACCGCAACGTGAATTTCCTTGCCTTGGAAAGACATTTGGTTTA
>JAUVYZ010000031.1 GCA_030602845.1 Phycisphaerae bacterium
AATACCAAGCAGGTTGCTCAAACGTGGAAGCCGCAACGTTACTAGCTTCTGCGCCGGCTTTTTGGGATAAATATCCACCACGCCTTTGGCCACTTTACCGCCCGCTGCCTGAGTGATTAATTGTGCGGTGCGTTTGGAGGCCCAGTCCACCATTTCAATGTCCACGGTCCGTTCGAATCGAAAAGCCGCCTCTGAAGGCAGGCCGAGTCTGCGAGACGTTGTGCGCACACTCACCGGGTCAAAGTACGCATCCTCCAGAAGAACTGTCGCGGTAGTTTCGCTTACCTCGGTATGCAGGCCACCCATAACGCCGGCTATGGCCACAGCGCTTCGTGCATCGGCAATGACCAGCATATTAGTGTCCAGCTCACACGTTGTGCCATCGATACTGAGTATGCGTTCGCCGGCAGCGGCTTTTCTGACAATGATTTTGCCCTCAGCGATTCTGGCATAATCGAAGGCGTGCGGCGGCTGACCGGTCTCCATCATCGCATAGTTCGCTGCGTCAACCACATTATTGACGCTCCGCAGCCCGACGGCTTCGAGTCGCTTCCTGAGCCAATCCGGGGATGGGCCAACTTTGACGCCCTCAATAATCCGGGCGGTATATCGGCCGCACAAATCCGGCTCGATAATTTCAACGCCGGCAAATTCCGCAACGTCTTTGTCCGATTCATTTAGCTTGACGGCCGGGAGCTCTAATTCTTTGCCCGTTGCAGCAGCCAGCTCGCGGGCAATGCCGATATGGCCCAAACAATCGCCGCGATTGCTGGTTACCTCAACGTCGATTACGGCATCGCCATCGAGATGTTCTATTCCTTCGCAGGGAAGTCCTAAATCGCTCAAAATCTCAGCGATTTGGTCGACAGGACGGCCAATCTCTATATAGTCATTCAACCAGCTCAGTAAAACCTTCATAATGAAAACACCTTAAAACAAGACTTTGAATTTGGCAATAACTTAACGCTCAGAAGCACCGCTGTCAACCCCGTTAGAAATCTACCTGGGATGTTTTATTTGATTTATACCTGATATGCGGATATACTTCGTATCTGAAGAAATGTTGAATGGGGGCTTACATAAGCAGGAGAATGACCAATGAAGAACAGTCGGCGTGATTTCCTTAAAGCAGTTGCTGTATTGGGGGTAACGTCAAGCCAGTTAATAAAGCCAGAGAAAGGCCGGGCCCAAAGTCGCAGCAGGTTAAAAAGCGGGCACAAGGTAATCGGTATCAAGAAAGGCATGAAAATTAAGAGCATCGAGACCTTCACCCGCGGTAATGTAAGTATTGTTCGCCTCCGCACCGACGACGGGGCCGAGGGATACGGCCAGATATCCACGTACGATGCCGACATCTCCGCAATGATTATGCACCGCAAGATAGCGAGGCACGCGCTTGGCAAGGACCCAGCCGACATCGACGCTATCGTGGACCGGTGTATCGAGGCGAACTATAAGTATCCGTGGTCATTTGTTTGTCGGGCTTTGGCGGGTCTTGATACCGCGATATGGGACCTTCACGGCAAGCGCGAAAAAAGAAGTGTATGTGAGCTGCTGGGTGGAAAGCCACGGCCAATACGCGCATACGGCTCGAGTATGAGGCGGGACATCAAACCGGCAGACGAAGCCAATCGGCTGGTCCGTCTCAGGAACACAAAGGGCTTCCGCGCATTCAAGATTCGTATCGGGAAGGTATGCGGGCACGATGATGACCAGTGGCCCGGCCGAACTGAGGCGCTTGTCCCGACTGTCCGTAAGGCCATCGGCGATGACGTGTCGTTGCTGGTGGATGCCAACAGTTGCTACACGCCGCCCAGGGCGATTGAGGTCGGCAGGATTCTGGAAGATAATGACGTCTGCCACTTCGAGGAGCCCTGCCCATACTGGGAGCTGGAATGGACGGCCAAGGTGACGGCGGCGATTAAGGTCCCGGTGGCCGGGGGAGAGCAGGACAACGACTTAGCTCAGTGGCGGCGGATGATACGTATGCGTGCCGTCGATATCGTCCAGCCTGACATCTGCTATGTCGGCGGATTGACGCGGGCACTGCGGGTCGCTGCGATGGCGGCCGAGGCAAAGATGCCGGTTGTGCCTCATTCGGCCAATCTGGCGATGGTTACCGTTTTCACGCTGCATATGCTGGCGGCGATACCCAACGCCGGGCCTCATCTGGAGTTTTCCATCGAGCCGACGAACTGGACCAGAGACCTGTATCACCCTCAACTGGAGGTGCGAGATGGGCTGGTGGCTATCCCGGACGGGCCCGGCTGGGGCGTAACGGTCAACCATAATTGGATAGCAAAGGCAACACGCGATATAAGCGAACGCGGATAATAGTCGCCTGGGGTTTTGCAAGCCCCCCGTCGCCAGCTTTCAACGCAGGAGGCATAAAAAATTGTCAACAGCCAAATTTGGGCTTTTATCTTCTTGCTTTTCCTTTATAATAGGGCTGTTAAACCGCGTTAAGCGATTGAAAGGAGTTCTGTTATGAAAACACAAGGTGTTAACGTTGAGGGCAGTGTCGTTTATGCAGGTTTCTGGCGGCGGTTCGCTGCATTTCTAATTGATGCACTACTGATTTTGACCGTCATGGGGATACTGTACTTCATTTTCATCGGGCTATTCGTAATGGTCTGCGCGATTGCTAATGCAGGGACGATACAGTCGAAAGAGGACCCGGCAGCCCTCATTTTAGTGGGACTCGGAGCGGGATTCGGTGTGATTATTCTCAGCCTTATTATTTCCGACACTGTCATCTGCTGGCTTTACTTTGCCCTGATGGAAAGCAGCGCAAAGCAGGCGACACTCGGTAAGATAGCTTTGCGGATTGTTGTTACCGACGCGAACGGTCAGAGGATTAGCTTTGGTCGCGCGACCGGCAGGCATTTTGCCAAAATCGTCTCCCGCATAATACTGCGCATCGGCTTTATTATGGCCGGCTTTACCAGGAAGAAACAGACCCTGCACGATATGATGTCCGACTGCCTGGTGGTTAAGAAGGGATAAGCCAACTACGGTCCGATTGCCGGGGCCGGCGCCTACCAGAAAACGGAGGACGAATATCGAATATCCGGGCTTGGCCATCCTCCATCAGGAGTCCCGAGGACCACCTGGGAGAACAAGGAATAACGAATTATGAAGTTGAGATTGCTTTGCTGCGCTCGCAATGACATAGTATGTCATCTTTGCAAGTCGTCTAAAATCTCGGTGCCGCCGGCGTGGAGGAGCTGGCTGGCGAGTTTTTTGGCGAGTTTGCCGGCCTGTGCGGCGGGGCCTTTAATCCGGCGCCTGATGAAATTTTGGCCTTGTAAATCCGATATAAATGCGGTGATTTCCATATCATCTCCGTCAATCCTTGCAAAAGCACCCACCGGGGCGTGACATCCGCACTGCATTGTTGTCAACACTTGTCTCTCTGCAAAGGTAATCATCGAAGCTTTTTTGTCATTCAGGGCGGCGACGAGATTAGTTGTCGTGGTATCATCACTTCTTGTCTGAACGGCGAGTGCGCCCTGGGCCGGGGCGGGGATGAATTGCTCCGGGTCGAAACAGAAAGAGATTTTCTTCGCCAGGCCGAGCCGTTCTATCCCGGCCCGTGCTAAAATAATTGCGTCAAATTTTCCTTCTTCGAGCCGCCTTACTCGCGTTAAGACATTTCCTCTAATAGACGTCGGCTCGAGGTCTTCTCTTAAGTGTTTGAGCTGAGCGGCCCGTCTTAGACTCGAAGTGCCTATCTTTGCGGATTGACGAAGCTGCTCGATTGAATCAGCCGAGTCGGTTGCTATCAAACAATCTTCGGCAAATTGCCTTTCACAGACCGCAGCGATGGTCAGTCCCTCCCGCGGGCGCGTTGGTAAATCCTTGAAGCTGTGAACAGCGAAGTCGGCGTCTGAAGTTAGTAGAGCATCTTCGACCTGCGAGGTGAAAAAGCCGGTGTCCCTGAGATTCCAGAGAACTGTACGCCTGTCGCGGTCGCCACTTGTGGTTATCTTTTTGGTCTCGATTCGTATGTCGGGGTGGATTTTTTTTAGGGCAGAGATGACAATTTCGGTTTGAGCAATGGCGAGCCGGCCGCCACGAGTTGCGACGGTAAGAAGTTTCCTCATCAGTCGCCTTCATCCTGTGAAAGGAACATTTTGTTTATCAAGTCAACGGCCTGAATCTGTTCCGTACTCAACTCTTCGTCTCCGCCATCTTTAATAAAGCTGATTGGCCCGTGGAGTATTTTCTTAACGAGCGATTCGGCGAAAAGCTTCAGCTTGTCACTGTTGCCTTCTCCAAAGTCCTTCGCATACCGCCTGGCTTCGGTGTGAGCAAGTTTAAGACCTTCCTGCGTCAATCGTGAAATTAGCGGCACAAGATTTAGTGAGTGCAACCAGTTAGAAAAATTATCGGTAAATTCCGCAACAATCGCCCGGGCTTTTGGAATTTCACTACTGCGTTTTTTCTTATTACAACTTATTTGCTGATTCAAATCATCAATGTTGTAGAGTGAAACACATTCAACTCGACTGATATCCGGGTCTATGTCCCTCGGCACAGCAATATCTATCATCAATATTGGTTTCTCTCTGCGAGCCAGGTCATTCTTAAGCATCTCGTATGTAACTACCGGCTCGTCAGCGGCTGTGGAGCTAATCAGCAAATCAACTTCAGCCAATTTTCCGGCTATATCGGCCCGGCCGATTATCTCCTCTGTCCTAAGCCGTGCAGCCATAGTTTCTGCTTTCTGCGGATTGCGATTTGCTATAATCAACCGCGGCAGTGACGCTTTGAGTAGATAGGTTGCCACAAGCTCGGCGTTTTCCCCGGCACCTAACACCATTGCTGTAGCGGCGGACAAATCGATTTTTTTCTTAGCCAATTCCACAGCAGCCAAACTGATGGAAACGGCGCCGCAATTGATGCTCGTATGTGTTCGCACGGCCTTTCCTACGCGAAAGGCATTGTGGAAGAGCCGGTGAAATATCAATTTACTCATTCGGCAATCAAGTGACATCGTGTAAGCGGATTTTACCTGCGATAAAATCTGATTTTCACCAAGCATCTGTGAATCAAGACCCGCGGCCACTTCGAAAAGATGGCGAACAGTATCAATCCCGGCATATCTGCGGCTATATTTGGCCCAGGTATCGACGGCGACAGGCCTTACCTGCCCAATAAGCTCTGTTAGAAACGCATTACAATCGAAGCTTTTTTTTGCATAAAGATAGAATTCAATCCGATTGCAGGTCTCAAGAATTGCGGCCTCGCTAACGGCCTCTTCGGCGTGCATTTTTTTCAGCATAAAACACCGCTGCTCCGGCGTAAAACTGACCTTCTCGCGCACCTCTACGGGGCAATTATGATAAGTTAGTATATTGGCAACAAGCTTCATTCGTGCCGCTCCTGAGCTTTTTAGCGTTCGATTGTAATAGATTGTAAGCAAGGTAATTATAAATATCAACCCCAAACCTACAACACAGGCAATTTCCAACTTTCAGAATCCTTGCCCGGCAATGACATCGTGGTGTGCCGAATATGCTTGCAAATAGCCCTGTTTTTGCCATAATCACTAATCGCTTTGCAGGCATTGGGTAGTCTGTGTGTTACAGAAATTCTTAGGAAAATACAATAAAAAGCTCGCTAAGGGCGGGATTGGTGTGGCGATGGGCATAAAGGAAAGCTCTAAAAAGAAGTTCAGACGTGTCGTGATGTGGTCTGCTCTGACGCTGATCATATTATTGATTTTCCTGTCGGTCTACGGGGCATTTCTCGGCGCCGAGCGGACACAAAGACTCGTCAACACGCTTCCGTTGACGGTTTACTGGCTGTCGTTCGTACTTATACTGATTGCCGGGCTTGTGGTATTCCGGCGACTGGTTCGGGTGCCTTCACTTCTGCTAATCCACGCCGGCTGTGTGCTTATTCTTGCAGGGGCTATGTGGGGCTCGGACGCCGGACATAAACTGCAGGAACAGCTCTTCGGAATCGATAAAATTCGAACAGGGCGTATGGTGATTTACGAAGGACACACCGAGAACCATGTTCTGCTCGAACAGGGCCAGACGCCTAAGGAACTGCCCTTCTCAATTCACCTGAAGGATTTTCGCCTCGAATACTACAAACCCGGCAGTATCCTAGTCTATATGCCCGACGACACAACCCGCCGGATACCCGCGGAAACAGGCTCCGAACACAACCTCGGCGGTGAAGTCGGTAAAGTCAAAATCGTCCGGACCTTCGAGCGATTCCGATTGAACATCGAAGACGACCGACGAGAAGCAATAGACGCACCCGATGGTGAGCTCATGCCCGCCCTGGAAGTCATCATCGAAAAGCCAGACGGCTCCCAGCTCAAAAGATATGTCTTCGAACCCTCACAAGGCTATATGTACAAGGACAACTTCCAAATGAGCTACCTGCGAATGATAAGCGACTACATAAGCGAGCTGCAGATAATTGAAAACGACAAAGTCGTTGCCGAGAAGAACATCGAAGTGAATCATCCTCTTCACTACGGCGGATACCACTTTTATCAGCACCGTTACGATGCCGAAGCCGGCCAGTACACTGTTCTCGAAGTCACTTCCGACACCGGCCTGAACCTCGTCTATGGCGGATACCTGATGCTGTGCATCGGCGTTTTCTGGCAACTATGGTTGAGACACATATTTACAGGAATAAAATTAAAAAAATTGAGAAATACCCCCCCCCCAATAAATTGGGGGGCTAAATACTCTGGATTCCTGCTTTCGCAGGAATGACAAAGAGAAGATGGAAATTAAATACACAATTCAGGGCTTACTAATTTACGCTGCTATGGGCGCGTATCTTCTTGCGTTCGTGATGAGCTTGCTGCGCCATAGAAAGGCAGGTGACATTCTGTACCTGCTGGGGTTCATAATTGCAGTTCTGGCTTTTGGTTATCGCTGGTATGATGTTCGTCATACGCCGCTGCAGAATCTGTTCGAGGTGTTCCTTTGCTTAGGTATGATTTGTTATCCAGCTTCATTTTTTTGCCGGCGGATTCTGCAGGTAGGCGGCCGGTGCGCGGACATGCTTATAGGGGCGATAGTGCTGTTTCCCGCTGGCTTTATCTTTAGCGCGCAGCCACAACAACTGCCACCGGCGCTGCAAAGCTGGCTGTTTGTGCCGCACGTGGCGGTCTATATGCTGTCATACATCTTTATGGCCAAAGCCACTTTCCAGGCGATTTCCCAACTGGCCGGCAAATCGTATGACGGCGATGAAAAACTCCTGCCCCCTGAACAGGCAACGTACCGTATGATTTGTGCCGGCTTTCCTTTACTGACCCTCGGCCTTGTCCTCGGCAGCTGGTGGGGTAAGCTGGCGTGGGGCGATTACTGGGGTTGGGACCCGAAAGAACTATGGTCGCTCGCATCGTGGCTTGTTTATGTCGGATACTTCCATTTCCGGTATATGTTCGGCAAAAAGCACGCCCGTATTAACAGCGCGTGGGCCATTGCGGGGATAGCGGCGATTTTGATAACTCTGCTGTGGGCAAACCTCTCGAGGTTGTTCTCCGGGTTGCACAGCTATGCAACGTGACAGAGAGCTTTTTGCCATCTTATGCCTGCCCGTATTTGGCATAATGAAGTACTCTGAAAGATACTAATTTGTGCAAATTTGGAATTTAAGGTGCGTAGAAAGGCGAGAAACCGACAGACTTGCCTTGCAGAGCCATTCTGATTAAGTTTAAGCTAAGAAATATTACTCGAATGAGTTGCATTACGGCGAGGCAACGGGTAAAATTGACGCAGACAAATACAGCGGTGTAACTAAGCCAGGTATAAATGGAAATCCCGGATTACAAATTAAACTGGAGGTAGGTACCATGAAAGACGCGAATCGAAGAATGGTCGCGATTGCGGGTTGTGTGGTCGTGATGATCGCGAGCTGCGCCGTGGCGCAGGACTGGCCACAGTGGCGAGGACCCAATCGGGACGGTAAGGTGAGCGGATTCACCGCACCGAAGAAATGGCCTAAGGAGCTGACGCAGAAGTGGAAAGTGACGGTGGGCTCGGGCGATGCGACGCCCGCGCTGGTGGGCGACAAGCTCTATGTCTTTACGCGGCAAGGCGCCGATGAGGTCACCCTGTGTCTGAACGCGGGCAACGGAAAGGAAGTCTGGCGGGACAAGTACGCGGCGCAGGCGGTGACGGGAGCGGCCAGCCGACACCCGGGGCCCAGAAGCTCACCCACGGTGGCGAATGGAAAGGTCGTCACGTTAGGCGTGGGCGGGGTCCTCTCCTGCCTGGACGCCACCACCAGCAAGGTTGTGTGGCGCAAGGACCCGTTCCCGAAGGTCGTGCCCAGGTTCTTCACGGCGATGTCGCCGATTATTGTGGACGGGATGGCCATCGCGCAACTCGGCGGAAAGGGCAATGGGGCGATCATCGCGTTCGACCTGGCCACGGGCAACGAGAAGTGGAAATGGGACGCCGAAGGCCCGGAGTATGCCTCGCCCGTTCTGTTGACGGTGGAGGGCACGAAGCAGATAGTGACGCTGACGGAGAAAAGCATCGTGGGGGTCGGCGCGGCTGATGGAAAGCTGCTGTGGCAGCTTCCGTTCGTGCCTGTGAGGCGGACTTACAACGCCGCCACACCGATCGTCGATGGGCAAACGGTAATCTACACGGGTGCGGGCCGGGGCACCAAGGCCGTGAAGATTGAAAAGCAAGGTGATGGCTTTACCGCCAGAGAGCTTTGGAGCAACCCGGAGCTCGCCCCGCAGTTCAACACGCCGGTGCTCAAGAACGGCCTGCTATTCGGCCTGTCCAACCGCGGCAATCTCTTCTGCATCAACGCTCAGACGGGCCAGACGGCCTGGACCGACACGACCCAGCGTGATCGCAGCGGTTTCGGGGCCATTGTCGACGCCGGCTCTTGTCTCCTGGCACTGCCCAGCAATTCCGAATTGATAGTCTTTAAGCCCAGCAACAAGGAATATTCGGAGTTGGCCAATATCAAGGTTGCCGAAACGCCAATCTACGCACACCCGGTGATTGCGGGCAATCGCATCTTCATCAAGGACAAGGAGACGGTGACGATGTGGACGATTGAATGATTGGGATAGATTTAGCCGATGGGCAGTGCGCATACAGTGCACAAACTCGTGCGCGGAAGTCAAGGTAGGAAGCAGCGACAATTGAGGATGTAGCAGAAGGAGGGAGGTTTGCGCGCAATTAAAAGATTCAACAAATCTGTGAAATACTGAGGTTAAAATCGTAGCAATAAATTCAGAAAAGGAGCGGCCTTATGAGAGTTTACCTGCTTAGCACTGTATGTCTGCTGTTAGCCTGCATCGCAGGCTGCGCAGCAGGCAATCAGGAATTCAGAAGTATGAAGAGCAGCGAAAGTATAACAATTGATAACGGCATTTTGTCTGTTTCTTATAATTTGAAGGACGGCACTTTTTCCGCCCGTCGTGGTGAACAACTATTTATAAAACAAGGAAACTTTCAAGAAGCCGTTAGCGCTAATACGGCAACTGTTCGTGCTGTAAGAGTCAGGGACACTCTCGGTGTCGGCGAAAGTATCCAGGTCGAATTCCCATCCGGGTGTATCTACACGCTGGCGCTATACCAGCGTGTACCATTTGTCTGCGTCAAGTTACGAATGCACAATTCAACTAATGATACATTAGTCATCAACAAGATTGTGCCGGTGAGTGCAGCGGTCAACGTCGGCAAGGCGGCGAAAGACCTTCGCATATTGGGTTGTGACGGGCTGACGGCAGCAGACGAGAACAGAACCAGCTATACGTTCCTGGCAATGGCTGACCCGGCCACACGTACGGGCGTTGTGGCCGGCTGGCTGACACACGGGCGGGCAAGCGGTATCGTTTTATCAAAACCGATTGAGTCCTCCGTACTCATTAAGGGAAGGAGTGAATACGGTAAACTGTTGATAGAGCCAGGGGAAACCGCCGAAGGTGAAACGTTTGCGATTGGATACTTTAACGATGCTCTTGTCGGGCTGGAAGAATACGCAGACACAATCGCCAAAATATACAAAATCAAACTGAACAGAATCCCCTCGGGCTACTGTACGTGGTACTCCAAGCCGCACGGCGGCGCATCGGACGAAAAGCATATGGCCGAATTAGCGGACTTCTGCGAGAAGAACCTGCGGAAGTTCGGCTTCGAGGTGCTGCAAATCGACGACAAGTGGCAGGTCAGCAGGCGGGACTATACGAGCCATAAGCCGACCGGTCCTTATCCAGGCGGTATGAAACCGACAGCGGAAAAGATAACAGGCGCAGGTCTGACGGCGGGTATCTGGTTTACGCCGTTTGGCTGGGATTATAAACGGCCTATCTTCAAAGACCACCAGGACTGGTTTGTCCATAAAGACGACGGCTCGATTTACTCGGTGCGCTGGGGTGGAGACTGCCTGGATATGACCCACCCGGAGGCCAGGGCGTTCCTGGACCCGGTCATCAGGCGGATAACGCGGAAGTGGGGCTATAAGTACATCAAGATTGACGGGCTCTGGACCGGAATGGCTGTGAAGATATTGTATCCGAAGCCGGATTACCGCGATGACAATCTCGGAGATGCGGTTTTTTATAATCCTGCCAAGACCAACGTCGAGGCCTATCGCGATGGGCTGAAGCTCGTCCGCGAGGCATCCGGCGATGATGTTTATATACTCGGCTGCAACGTCGCACAGAATATGCGTACGTTAGGCGGCTCCTTCGGGCTGTTAGATGGGATGCGCGTCGGAAGCGATATTGGCGCAAGATGGGGCGGAATCCTCAGTGGTGCGAAGATGGGGACACGTCTTTATTTTCTGCACAACCGCGTCTGGCACAATGACCCGGACTGCCTGATGCTGCGCGACCCTCTGACGCTCGACCAGGCCCGCGCGTGGGGTTCCTGGATTGCGATAAGCGGACAACTGAACATAGCCAGCGAATGGCTGCCTGGATTGCCGGCAGATAAGCTCGACGTGGTCAAGCGCTCAATGCCGAACCACGGTCTGTGTGGCCGGCCTGTGGACCTGTTCGAAAACGACCCGGCGCAGGTGTGGCATCTTACAGCGGGTACGGGCGAGCAGAGAAAAGACGTCATCGGTCTGTTTAACTGGGACGACAAAGAACCAAGCGCGCTGAGCGTTGAATTAGATGAGCTGGGCCTGCCCGGTGGGGGGAACGGAACTTATGTCGGCTTCGATTACTGGGAGGGCAAATTCTTTGGGCCGTTCAAAGGAGTACTAAAAGCGGTCCTGCGACCCAGTTCCTGCCGGGTCATTGCCATCCGTCGGCTACTCGAACGGCCTGTGCTTGTCAGTACATCGAGGCACGTTACACAAGGCATTGTGGACGTGATGGAGGAAGATTGGGACGGACGTGCAAATACGCTCAGCGGCAAATCCAAAGTTGTCGGCGCCGACCCTTACGAAGTTCGCATCTTTGCGCCGACGCGCTCATGGCAGGCGCTGCGGGTGAATGTATCCGAAGCCGACCGCAGAGCGGGAGTGACTGCTGAAATACAGCAGGTAAGCCAGACT
>JAUVYZ010000134.1 GCA_030602845.1 Phycisphaerae bacterium
TGTTCCTCCATATTTGCCATTTATTTTTCTCCCATTTCACACAAATGCAAATGGGGAAGTTAACGTATCTCATTTTCGCCAAAACCCGATGAAATATTCGGGCTAATATCCTATTGCGCAGCCGTCTTTCCGTGGGTCGGAGCCGCCGAAATACCGGCGTGGGTTTGTTTTGCGCCAGATGCCCTGATATCCGCCGAATGCCCCTACGCTGTCTCGGAGCTTGTGGCCCATATCGGCCAGTTTGCGTTTTACCGACTCGTCGATGTGTCTTTCAAACGCCACGGTACCCGGTCCGACCATTTTGTATCCGGTGGGTGTGGAGCTTCCGGAATGCTGGACGCGTGGCTGCTCACCGGCCTGCTGCACCGACATACCGAAATCGATGAGGTTCATCAGCACCTGGGCGTGTCCCTGCGGCTGGAAGTCGCCGCCCATCACTCCAAACGAGAACAAAGGTCTGCCTCCCTGTGTTACAAATCCGGGAATGATAGTGTGAAACGGCCGCTTGTGCGGCTCCAGTTTATTCATATCGTTCGGATTAAGCGAGAACAGCTCTCCCCTGTTCTGGAGGCAAAAGCCCAGACCATCCGGCACCAGGTGCGAACCCCAGCCGTGGTAAGTACTCTGGATGAGTGAAATCATATTGCCTTGTTTGTCAGCGGCGGTCAGGTAAATGGTGTCGGACGGGCCGGTCAGCCTGCCCGCGGCCACTTTTTGGGCGGCGCGCTTGGGATTGATTAGCCTGGCCCGCTGGTTGCCGTATTCTTTGGAGATAAGCCGTTTTAAGGGGACGTCGGCGAAGTCCATATCCGCGTAGTAAATCGCACGGTCCTCGAAGGCCAGTTTCTTGGCCTCAATGAAAAGATGCAGATGCTCGGCGGAGTTCGGCTTTAATGATGAGATGTCAAAATTCTCCAGCATGTTTAAAATTTGCAAAGCGGCAATTCCCTGGCCGTTTGGCGGAAGTTCCCAGACGTCATAGCCGCGATAATTCGAGGTTGCCGGCTCGACCCACGTGGCGGTATGGTTGCGGAAGTCGCGCATCGAAAAGCGTCCGCCCCGGGCCTTTGAGAACTTAACGATTCTTTCGGCGACTTCTCCCTGATAAAAAGCCGCTGCGCCGTCTTTAGCGATAGTCTCGAAAAAGCTTGCCATATCCGGGTTCTTGAAGATGTCCCCGAAGCGGCGTCCCCTGCCGTCCGGCGAAAAGGTGGGAGCGAGGGTTGGAAATCTTCTGGCGTCGATTGGCGGCCAGGCGATTATCGGAGAGACAGCAAAACCCTCGCGCGCATAATAAATGGCCGCCTCCAGAAGCCTGGCCATACTGAAGCTGCCGAACCTCTGGCGCAATGCTTCCCAGCCGCTCACACAGCCGGGCACGCTCCAGGAAAGTGGGCTGTATGCCGGGATACGCTTCAATCCGAGTGCCAGGGCGTCAGGCAGGTTCCAATCGTAAGGTGAGCGCCCGCTGGCGTTGAGACCGTACAGCTTCTTGTCCTTTTCGACCCAGG
The DNA here is from genome assembly GCA_030602845.1 of Phycisphaerae bacterium. Lineage (GTDB taxonomy): Bacteria > Planctomycetota > Phycisphaerae > Sedimentisphaerales > Anaerobacaceae > JAUVYQ01. The sequence continues at coordinate 1,512 of JAUVYZ010000134.1, forward strand.
CGATGGCAAACAGGTCGCCGCCCGGCCCGCAGCTCATCGGCTCCACCACGCTCAACATTGCATTGGCACAAATCGCAGCGTCAATAGCATTGCCGCCCGCTTTGAGAATGTCGATGCCGGCCATACTGGCCAGCGGCTGGCTGGAGCAGACAATTCCATTTTGACAGACTACGGTCGAACGGTTTTGATTTCTATTGCGCAGCATTTTGCGGTCGATAAACACGCTACCTGCCACGTTGGTGCCGGCACCACGGGCAAGAGATGAATCCCGCCCCAGAAGAGCTGATGTACAGGCACCTCCGGCGAGTTTCAGAAATGAACGCCGTTTCATCGTTTTTTTCTCCTTCTATTTGTTTGGAACTTTACAAGTTTTTATGACTCGTGTAGCCGGTCGCTTTCCAAATAATGCCGGTATCGTCGCAGCGGCGCTGTCGCGGCTCCGGTCTTGTGAGCAGTCCGTCGCGCCATAGCTAACGGACTCGTTAACCTGATTTGTATTTACCCTCATCCTTAGCCTGCCTTGCCAGAGCGGCGGCACCAATTATGCCGGCATCTTCTCCCAGTGTGGCAAAACATATCTCGACCGGCTCTTTCTTCAAGGTCCAAATATATTCGTTGAAAAAATCCTGTATTCGGGCGAGCAGCGGTTCGCCGGCAGCAATCATTCCGCCGGCAAAGACTATCCGCTTGGGCTCGGTGATATGCAGCATACTGATGCAAGTAAGTGCAAGTGCTTTGGCCGTCCCATCGGTTATTTCTTTGGCCAGCTCATCACCGCCGGCCAAGTGTTCGTAAACATCTTTGCTGGTTATTTTGCCCTTTTCGTCGAGCACTTTTTTCAGGCTGGATTCGTTTCCAGCTTCGATGGCCTCGGTTGCTCTTTTGGCCGTCGCATCGGCGGAGGCATACGCCTCCACGCAGCCTTTTTGTCCGCAGTTACATCTTCTGCCGTCGGGGTATATGATGATATGTCCCAATTCCGCTGCATTTTCCGCGCAGCCGTGGACCAGCTTGCCATTGCTGATAACTCCGCCGCCTATTCCCGTACCGAGCGTAAAGAAGACCATATCGTCGGTGCCCTTACCGGCCCCGACGACGTATTCACCCCAGCAGGCCACATTTGCATCGTTATCAAAAACGACGGGTGCGCCGAGCTTTTCATTGAGCATCCGGCAGATGGGGACGTTTTTGAATTTTGGCATGTTAGTGGACTTTATTATGACGCCCTCGGTGTATTTTGCCGGTCCCGGCGTTCCTATACCTACTGCGGTGATGTCCTGGAGGGAAAGGCCCGAATCATCGAGTAATTTTTTGACTGTCTGGGCCATTTTGTCAATGACGGCGTCCGGGCCCATATCCGCTTCGGTCGCCACTGCTGTTTTACAGATAAGCTTTAGCTCGGAGTCGAAGCAGCCAATTTTGATATTGGTGCCGCCCAAATCGATACCGACAAAAATTTCGTTCATTTCTCGTACCCCGTGAATGCGTTTATGCGTTCACTCATCCACTCGTCTGCTCATTTACTTTTCAATCCGTGTAGCCGTCAGGGTGCTCGTTATGCCATTGCCAGGCGGTGGCAACTATTTTTTCCAATTCGGGCAATTCGGTTTTCCAGCCGAGCTCATTTTTGGCCTTTGTGGCGTCGGATGTTAATACGGGCGCGTCGCCCGGCCGGCGGTCTGCGGCTACGACCTTAAAATCTTTACCCGAGACCTTTTTAACCGTTTCGATTACTTCTTTGACGGAATAGCCCTTGCCGTTGCCTAAGTTATAGACCAGTTCGCAAATTGCCTCCGGCGTCCCCTCCAACTTATTCAGTGCCAGCAGATGCGCCCTGCACAAATCCTCGATATGGATGTAATCGCGAATGCAGGTTCCGTCCGGCGTAGGATAATCGGTTCCGTAAATTGGGATTTGGGGGCGTTTTCCCATTGCCGCCTGGATGGTCAGCGGAATCAGGTGCGATTCAGGCCGATGGTCTTCACCGAGCGAGGCGTTATTTCCTGCACCGCAGGCATTGAAATATCGCAGAGATGCGTATTGCAGTTTTCCCGTTTGGCTTTGGTAGTAACACATTCTTTCAGCCGCCCACTTGGTTTCACCGTAAGGGTTAATCGGTTTTTTCGGTGAATCTTCCGTAATCGGCACCTGCTCAGGTCTGCCATATACCGCGGCAGTGCTGCTAAAAACAAGATTCTGGACACCGGCCGCTTCCATCGCGCTCAACAGGGTCTGCGTGCAGGATACATTGTTGTGATAGTACTTAAGCGGCAGTTGTACCGATTCGCCGACCTCGATGAGGCCGGCAAAGTGCATCACCGCCTCGATTTTGTCAATCCTGAGCGTCTTGACGAGCAATTCATAATCAGCTAAATCGCCCTGAACAAGGTCGGCGTTCCCGACCGCCCGTCTATGGCCTGTGCTGAGATTGTCAAAAACCACCGGTTCATAACCTTCGGCAGTTAGCATCGCCGTCATATTACTGCCGATATATCCTGCTCCGCCGCAAACTAATATTCTCATATCTCGTCCCTCGCGGCTCGATTTACTATTCGCGATTCATTTGCTTTTCAATCCGCTTTAAGATCTCTGTTGCGAGCATAGTGTCGTTGCCCAGGTTGACCCAGACCACACTTTTTTTCTGCTTGGGGTGTAGTACTAACCTCTGCATTGATGGACTGCTTTGCGAAAACATCTGGTATGCCCGTGCGCTGCTGCTGATTTGGTGCTCAGGCAGAGACAATCTTTGTACATTCACATTGCAGCCGATACACAATTGCCCGTCCTGCCGGCTTATATCTAATTCTACAACTCTTCGAATGCTGTGCAGATTTGCCTCAGCGGAGTTGAGATCCCCGACGTTATCGCTGCGCCAGAATTCGAAGAATTGCGCACCCGGCAACGGCCTGGTTCTTATAAGACCTCGCTCGGCATCGGCCTTGTCGATGGTAAAGTGCATTTGGCCGAGAACATCCTCGGCTGCCTGCATTACCTCGGCCTTAGCGGCAGCCGGCACGCAGATTTGCTCGACCGCTTTGAATTGCTGCTGTTTGGCACAACCCGCCAGCATAAGTGCGTAGGTGATAAGTGCGTAAGTCATAAGCGGCCTTGTGCTCTTGTGCTCTTGTGTTCTTTTGTTCTTTTGCATTTTTCATCCATTCAATTTTTGATTTCTGTAATCGGGCTGATTATATATGCAGCGAGACTTGAACTCAAGAGCGAATTGATTTTCTCAAATTAGGCAGGTGTCGCAGAAAGTACGGGCAAAAGCGAACCGGGATCCGCCCCTCAAGCAACAATCTTACTGATGTCGATGAGGTACATTTGCCGGCCGTTGCCACCGTGCGGCGAATCAATGACGACGCTGCGGCCATCAGGACTGAAACGCGGATGAGTGTCGCATCGCCATTCGCCCCGGTATTGCGGAGGCGAATAGAACCGGCCGAGCGGAACTTTTTTGCTGGTCGCTGTGTTGTAGAGATAGACGTGCTGTTTTCGCTCTTTGTCCGGATAGGTGTCGTTGAGAATCCACTTATTTGGTTTCCCGCTCCGCGGGGGCCCGGGCAGATAACTGCAATGGCCATTTTGAGTCATGACGTCTTTGCCGACTACCTCGACCTTCCGTGTGCCGTCCTCATAGAGATAAAAGGCGTTTCCGTGCGAAGGGTGCCCGGCCCAGGCGAGGATATGGCGTGTATCTCGCCAGATAAAGTGTGATGTCCGGCCGTAGTCGTCCACGACGTGAATGTCCGAGCCGTCAGGACGGGCGGTGAGCATTCGCGTGCCTTTGCCTTCCAGGCCCGGACCGAGACGGCGGTGCAGAAATATAAATCGAGAGCCGTTAGGATTGAATAGCAGATGATTAAAATAATGTTTTGCGCCGGTGGTGTTTATGTGGGGACTGGGAATCTTTGCGATATCCGCGATGGAGATTATCAAGTCTCGCTTGCCGGTTTCCAGATCGAGTCTGAAGATGCCCGAGTTCTCCGGTGCCAGCTCGTCGGCGTAGGGGTCGGGCAGACCTGCGTAGCCGTAGCCGGGTCGCATATCATTGATACGCCGGAAATCCGGCGCCACAGCGGTTCGGCCGTTGGGGCTGATGGTGTAAATCGGATGCGGCAGCGTCCGTTTTTTACGGGCCAAGACGTCAAGTATATGGCAGACGAAACGGTCGCCTTGTCGGTCGTTCCAGATAATTTCATTTTTCGAGCCGGGGCGCCACTGCAGCATGCAGCCCTGCTGCCAGCACCATGAGCGTGATTGACCTAATTCTATCCAGCGGTCATTATCTTTCAAATCCACCATCCCAATCTTGATGACGTCGTCGGCTTTGGGGCTGCGGTGCTCGAAGTCAACCTCCATCCCGAGTGTGTAGCGGCAGGTAGGGTCGAACTGGAGTTTGTCGTAGTAGCTGAACCAGTGGAATTTTGGCCCGCGAGTGATTGCCCGGACAGGGGGCAGGTTTTGGGTTTGCAATTTTCGATTTGCAATTTTCGATTTGGCTCCGGCTGCCAGGTCAGAAAAACCTGCTAATGCCAATGTGCC
>JAUVYZ010000075.1 GCA_030602845.1 Phycisphaerae bacterium
AGGGAGTGTTGGACTTTCATGGGTCTTCTCCTACTAACTGGTGTCTAATTCAAATACCACGTTTTTCCGGGCATTACCATTTGCCCTTGGCCCAAACGTCGTTCGGGCTCCATTGTCCCCATTATACCCATAGCCCCGCACTTTACAAGCCTTTTTTCACGCATCATTTCCAAAAAACCATCGGCTGTTCTTTCTGAGGACTCATCTATGCACCCCGCCCCTCCGTCGTCTCCCATCCCCCATCCCCCCGCTCCCGCTCCCGCGTTTGTCTCCCGGCCAACCCAGTTGGCCGCGCCGACGATGGCAAAGTCCGCGACGAAGCTCGCTTCAAGAGCGGTCTTTGCCGAAGTACACACAGCCGCAACGCGGCAGACAAACCACCCCCCACCGACTCCTCCCAAACCACGCACCCGGTGCCCTTGGTGCCTTCCTGCCTTCGTGGCCAACTTCTTTTGATCTAATCTCTGCGTCCTCTGCTTGCCCCGCCTGTCCCGTGAGATAGTGAAATGTTATCTCACCGGGGTGAGATAGCGAAGCGTTATCTAACTGGGGTCTTCCGCCGCCTGCCCGAGTCCCTGCATATTTTAGGCAGGGATCCAGCTATTTATGTGCTTATAAAGCACTTTTTTTCTTGACTTTTGTTTGAATTTATGTTAAAATACCCCCATGTTCGCCAGCAGGTAAACATAAACCGCCAGTAGGCGCCAGATATAGCGGAGAGCCGCACGTTTTCGTATCAGCAGATACACGCCAAAAATCATCATTCGTGAAAGGTGTATAGTGAATAATCTTGTAGCGAAACTTGCCCCTTTTGTCATTGCCAGCAAATATTTACGTGCCTATAAGGCACCTTAGGGGAATTATCTATGAACTACTGGCAACCGGCGATTGTCACTCTCCGAGCGACCTACTTACCTGCCTATAAGGCAGCAGATATTTACGTGCCTATAAGGCACCTCTACATCTGTAGAGGACTCTCTACAAATCAGCTGCAGGAACACCGTTTATGAGGTTAAATGGAAATCCAAGCTAAAATTTGGTTGTAATTCGAGGAAAATTTTGATATTATCGTGGTATTGGAAGGCTTGGTTATATAGCCGGGCATATAGGGGAAATAATAGTCGGGCATATATGGGAAATATCAGATGAGCAGAAAAAGGGGATTCACGCTCGTTGAGCTTCTGGTCGTAATCGCCGTCATTGCGCTTTTAATGGCAATATTGATGCCTGTCCTTTCTCGGGCAAGGAAGCAGGCAAAAAGCGTCATCTGCCAGTCGAACCTCAGGCAGTGGGGTCTAATGTTCGCTATGTACACCGATGACAATGATGACTGTTTCCCAACACGCACGCGGTTAACGGGAAGGTGGATCGATGTCCTCTTCGATTACTATTTTCGCGAAGACAAGATACGCTGCTGCCCAATGGCCAAAACTCCGATGAACGATGATCCGACCGATACGAGCGCGGGCGTATACGGCGAGACATTCAAGGCTTGGGGGAAACTGGCGCCGACCGTCGGCAGGCCACAGGGAACATGGGGCAGCTATGGAATCAATCACTGGCTTTATGTGCCTGGGACGGATCCGCTCTACAGCCAACCAGCCAGGGATTACTGGAGGACAGTTAATGTAAGAAACAGGGATGAAATTCCGTTGTTTCTGGACTGCCGGGTTTGGTGCGCCGGGCCGGAGCATACCGATGTGATCCCGGATATTGAAGACGCTTCGATAGGGAGCCACGCAGGCTCTGGCATGCAGCGTTTTTCCATCAACCGCCACAACCAGGCGATTAACGCGATATTCCTCGATTATTCGGTCTCGAACGTACCGCTTAAGCGGCTGTATAGACTCAGATGGAGCCGTGCGTTCGATATGCACGCTCCCGAACCGGATTGGCCGCCTTGGATGGAAAACTTCAGAGACTAATAAAAACTGATGTCATTCCATAAGCTCTGCACCGTCAATAATTTTCTATCCGGCAGTCGCAGAGTTTTTCCACAATCAGCCCCGTTTTTGTCGCAGTCGTGTGATCTTAAAAGGTGAATCCGGCTTTATATTAGTATATACTTTGCCTCAGCACTGCATGACTCATGAGCAGACGCGATCGAGGCAGAACTGCAATAAAGGCTCAGAAATAAAGGCTTAGATCATGACAAACCAGGCAAGAATTACCCGTCGCAGATTCATTAAGAAGGCATGTTGTGCCTCAAGTCCACTGGTGCCGCCCTATCTCGTTCCGAGATCCGTGTTTGGCAAAACAGGGATTCGGCCCAGTGAACGGATAACCATGGGCGCCAGCGGCAAGACGAAAACACCAAGGCGAGATAGGATATGGCGGAGTTGTGCCGGACTAATACTACAGCGCAATGTAATATCGAAAACCCTGTTTCTGAACTAAAATCCGAAGCACGAAATCCGAAATTCGAAACAATATCAAATGTCCAAAATACGAATTTCCACTTTAGGAAGTTAAATGGGAAAGGTCAGGTAAAACTATGACCAGAGACAAAGCAGCAAACACGATCGGAACCAATGAACTTTCGAGACGGTCTTTTGTTGGAGCTATGGCTTCAACGGCAGCGGCGCTTGGCCTCGGTCGATGTGATCTACTTGCGAAGAATACACCTTTGATGAAGAAGGCCGATCGATATAGGCCGAATGTGCTTCTTATCGTGGCGGACCAGCATAAGGCGGACGTCATGGGAAATGCGGGGCATCCGGTTGTGAAGACGCCGCGGTTGGACCGGCTGGCCGAGAGCGGTGTGCGGTTCGACCGCGCCTATTGCCAGGACGCGATCTGCGTGCCGTCGCGGACCTCCTTCATGACGGGTCTTTACCCGCGCACGACGGGGTGCGTGGACAATCCCAACAAACCGCCTCACCATGACAAGTTATTTCCGCTGCAACAGGTCTTTCAGCGCAACGGTTACCGGACGGGTTGTTTCGGCAAGCGGCATCTGCCCCATATCGGCGAGTTGGCCTTGGGCTGGGACCGCTCGGCGACCACGATCAGTCCCAAGCTGGACCCCTCCGACGAGAACTACACCGACTGGGTGACGGAGCGCGGGCAGTTGGACGCGCACAAGCGCGATTTCGGAGGCAGCCACGACGCCGACCTGATGTCGCACATCACCGAGGTGCGCGAAGAAAATCGCACATCGACCTATGCAACCGACAAGACGCTGGAGTTCCTGAAGGAATGCAAGGACGAGGGCAAGACGTTCTTCTGTTGGACGAACTACATCTTTCCCCATCAGCCCTATACGCCGCTCCAGAAATGGATCGACATGTATCCGCCGGAAAAAACCGAACTGCCCGAGAGCGTGAGCGAGCCTTTGGAAAACCTGCCGCCTGAGATGCAGAGCTGGCGGCGCAACACGCAGCGGCCATGGAACTTGTCTGCGGCGGCCAAGGACCATGACCTGTACCGCCGCTACGTGGCCTATTATTACGCACTTACGAGCGAGGTGGACGCGTGCGTGGGGCGGATCATGGACGGGCTGGATCGGCTCGGCCTGAGCGACGACACGATCGTGATCTACACGTCGGACCACGGCGACTTCGTCGCGGCGCACGGGATGGTGGAAAAATGCGCGCTGGGCCACAACGTTTACGAAGACACCCTGCGCGTCCCTCTGATCGTCGCCTGGCCGAAGCGTTTTCTCGAAGGCGCCGTCAACAAAAGCCTGGTGGAATTGGTCGATCTCTATCCGACCCTGATGGACTTATTGGATTTGAAGCGCCCGAAGGACGCTCCCGAACTTCCTGGAAAATCGCTGATTCCCTCGCTGACCGAAAACAAACCCACGGGCCGAAAGTACGCCGTCTCGGAAAACTGGAACCAGGCGACGGTGATTACCGAACGCTACAAACTGGGCGTCTGGATCGACCCCGGCCCCATCCCCAAATACAAAAGACGCGACAACCGCGAACGGTTTCCCGACCAACTTTTCGACCGCGAAAAAGACCCGTTGGAACTGAAAAACCTGATCGACGACCCGAAATACACCTCCGTGAGAAAGGAGTTGCGAGCTTACTTGGATGAATGGTCCGATTCCACTCCGAATACCGGCAAGCGACAGTATGTTAGCAATTGGGTTAGCAGACAGGAGCGTTAGAAATACCTCGTGGCTTGGGATTCCAGCCCATACTCTCGTACCAAAAAGAGAGTTTTTAAAATGCAAAGACGCGAATTCATCAAGAAACTGGACGGGCAAAAATGAAATCATCAAACGAACACAAAACAAAAAGCACGCCGAAAATGTCCACCCCTGTGTTCAAAGCCTCTGCCGGAGTTGGTCAACGAAAGCGAATTTGCCATTCTATCCTCCTGTGCTGTCGTGGTCGATTTGTCGTTCTATTCCGTAGGCGCCCGAACTCGGCTATTCCGTCTCCTGAACCACCACCAACCGGTCCGCCTTGACGCCGAGTTTTCTGATCCTGCCCTTACCGTGCGGCAGGACCACCTCTATATCACATGAGGTCAAATCTCCAAGCCCGAAGTGCGCCACCGTCTCCTGACCGGAACAAAAGCCGAATCCCGTCCCAATCTCCTGAAACCCGACAAGCGCCTCGGCTCGGCCGAGCTGACCCGCTTTGTACACCCGCACCTTCGAGCCGATGCCCATGCGGTTGACGGTCGTACCCACCACCTGAACACGCAGCCAGTGACCTGAAGTTGTCCTGTTGAGAAAAAGCTTCGAAGCAATCTGCGGAAACCAGCTCGCAAAAAAGATGTCCACTCTGCCGTCGCGGTCATAGTCCGCAACAGGGCCCGCCGAGAAATAGGCGTTCGCCTTCTCTACGGGCGGGACGTCAAAACTCGGCACACGAACGCCGGCTCCAGTGACATTGCGACAGATAAAGGGCCGGTCCCGTCCGCTGTCCCGATAGGTCGCGGCGATCAGAATGTCCGCCCGCCCGTCGTTGTCAAAATCGCCTATCTCCACGTGGGTATGCTTAAGATGCAGCTTCTCCGGCGTCCAGGATGGAAATCGATAATCCAGACCGGCCTGACTCGTAACATCCTTGAACCGAGGCGCGCCGTCAGCCAGGCCGAGATTAAGAAAAACGTGCTGCCGCGCCGGCTGACCATGGTCCACTATCACGATGTCCGTCCGGCCGTCCCTGTTCAAATCACCGCACGCGACCCCGCACGGACTGTCTTCATTATTGATCGGCTCATACTGAAAAGCCGCCGAATCCCCTTCACTGTACGTCCCCTTGCCGTTCGAGAGAAACAGCCGATTAGCCTGGCTCACAAAAATATCAGGCCGCCCGTCCTCGTTCAAGTCGGGTGTAATCACCCCCAGCCCCGGCAGATCGGCAGGCAGGCCGACCTTCTCCGAAATGTCCTCGAATTTAAGCCCCCCCACATTGCGGAACAGTCTCGTACGGCTTTGTGTCCACTTGTCCTCGGCAACAAGCAGATCGAGCAGCCCGTCGCCGTCAAAATCCATGGGGCTCACGCTCCTGCCCCCCATAACGATGCAGGCCCCATTGCCTTTTGAAACATCGCGAAATCGCCCCCCAACATTCTCATACAGCTTGTTTGAAACGCGCAGCCCCTTGCGCTTGGAATTGTTCGAGACATATAAATCAAGGTCGCCGTCGTTATCGAAATCCAGAAAGACCGCCCCGCTCGTCCTCGCCTTAATCGCCGGCATCTGCACTACCGACTTTCTATACACGCCGTCCTCATTGATAAGGAGCATATTGGGAACAGGACCCTCTCGCCCCAAGTACTTCTCCGCCGGACGGTCGCAGAAGTTACCCACATACAGATCCAAATCCCCATCACCGTCCACATCGCCGCAAGCCGCCGCATGGGACATTATCCCGGCAAGCGGCCCGGATAAACCCAGCGCATCGGCCGACTCCACAAAAGACATATCCGCTGCCACTGCGCTGCCCTGCAGCACTCCGGCGAAAGCCAAAATCAAAACAATTCTCTTGCTCATAGACGCCTGTCCCTTCTACGAAAGGCGTTCCGATTCGGGGATGTGGATGACCACCAGCGCACATGCATCCCAGCTCGGCCGTCCACGTCTCATTCCGCCCAGATTCCCGTTAAAGGTTATATACAATTTGTCGCCGGCCGCGTCGACCGCCGTGCTGAACGTCCCAAAGGCCGTGTACCCGTAACTGTACTTCAGGAATGGATGCAAAAACGCAATCACCTTCTTCTTGCCCGTCTTGGTATCGAACTGTACGACAGGCGTCCCGTCCTTCTCGCTGCCCCCGTGGGCGCCGGGGACATAATAAAGATACCGCCCCGCAGTACCTGCATCGATGCTCGTGATATAAGTCTGAGTCCCGACCGGAGCCGAGCCGATCCGCTCGACTCTCTCGCTCCTTGTCTCGAAACGATATATCGCCGCATCTTCCTTCGATACCGTATACACAAATCCCCCGGCCGTCTCCTGCGTGGCCGCCCTTATCCCGATTTCCACATCCAGAGCAACAGGAGCACCTCCCTCGGCCGGGTCAAAACGGTGCAATCGCCCCGATAGACCTGGGACGAAATACACTCGGCCCGTGGACCTCGCAAAGATCATGTAGCGCCCCGGCCCGTCATATCCGCTGTAAAGGACCTTCCTCTTTCTGACGTCATAAGCAAAGAACAAATTCCGCTTGTCGCTAATATCACCCGACGCCGTTCCCCCATAGAATATCAGCCGCTCCGGGTCAAGCACGCTACACGGTATACAGTGCTTGCCGACCGGACCATGCGTAACAACCTCGGTCTTGCCGCTCTTCGGGTCGTGGCGGATAATCCAATCCCCTTTATAGCCGTACTCATCCGTCGTCACCCTTGTCGAGCCGCGATGCGTCGAAAAGTACAGCCGGCCGTCGCTGCCAATATCGAGTCTGCTGTGAATCTTGCCCGGCGTATACTGACCCGCCGGGACATCGAGCACCTCCCGCAAGTCCACAATCCGCCGAAGCCTCTTGCTCGCCGCATCGTACTCATAAACAAACGCATTCCCGTCTGGCCCCTTATGGTCCCCAATCGCCGAATAGTACTTCCCCTCAACGGCCACACCGTCCCCCCAGTTCGACCATGGATTGCCCTTATACGTCTGTCCCGGATAGTAAAGAAAATCGACGACCGGAGCCTCCTTCGCAACCCCAACGTCACCAAGCGAAGCCGGCCCCTTCAACAAATCCGCAGACGAACCGCTCGCAACCAACTTGCCCGAAGGCAGCCTCGGCGGCAGCGCAGGCTCGATATCCCCACCCTTGCCCTTCGCCTCGCACTCGACCGCAATCACCACCGCAAGCAACACGCCCGCCGCCATCATCACAGCACAGCCTCTTCGCATTCCCCCGATCTTCTTCAACATTGAACATCTCCTTTCACCGAAACAAGCGATGGTGCCGCTGTTTTTACTTCTCCATTCTAATTCGTCCATCGACCTCAAACAGCCTTCATCCACTATAGCAACCCTCCGCCCGGTAAACAAGTATGTAGGGTGTGCAAAATTTTGGCAATTTTTGGCCAATTTTTTTTATGCCTTTTCGTGGCGAACAAATCCGTGGTAATCCTGTTAATCCTGTCTAAAAGATTCTCCGCGTCCTCCCTGTCCCCGCGGTTCCGTCTTTAGTCGGAGCGGGGAGCGTTCTCCGCGGTGAAAAGTCCGCCCGAAGGACCACCGCAATTTTACACTTTCCACTTTAACTTTTAACTTCTTTTGTTCCCTGACCACTCCGATTTCTTCCGGGGGAGCATAGGCGACGCCCAGAGCAGGCACCTATTTTTTTCGGTAATTGGGAAAGTTGGCGCGAATTTTGCACAAGTATAAGAATACGTAACTATTTAGCCCTCACAAGTAACGGCTAAACATCGTTCCCGGTTTTTTCCTTGACAGTACATGTAGGGTGTGGTATGAATCAGCAAGGTAGGGAAAGCTGGGTCAGGGGATAAGCTGTGGGTGAAGGAAAAGGACGTTTCTGGAGGTCAAGCCAGGGGAAAGGGCAAATTGCGGAAACGGGAAAGGGAAAGAAGGAGACAAGTTATGAAGATGAAAGTTTATTTATGGTTGTCAGTCCTCCTCTATAGTTTCAAATCAATACGAATATCTACAGTTGCATTAGCCGCCACAATATTAGTCACCGGCTGTGCAGGTATGCCTGGACAGTTTGGAGAAGGCATGCGTGTAATCACAGGAAAGGGTGGTACAAAAGAAAAAGTAGACACCTTTCCTGATATTAAGGAACAAGCAGCAGAAATTGCCAAGACCTCACACAAACCAAGCTGGCAAAAAGTATTTCATGCAGATGCTGCAGATATCTTCGAGTTAATTCCGGGCAACCGCATCCTGCTGGGTGAAGTACAGGTCAGTACAGCCCTTGCTGAACCGCAATATGGTGACCTGTCCCTTTATGATATGAAGACGGGCAGTAAACTCTGGACAGTAAAGCGCAGGGACCTTGAATGGGGACGCTATGACCTGCTGGCGGC
>JAUVYZ010000164.1 GCA_030602845.1 Phycisphaerae bacterium
CGGCCGAGAGTTCAAGGCCGTCGTTATTCATGAGACGAAGGATGCCCTTCGTTTTCAACTCGAGCAAAACCTCGGCTCGGACATATCAGGCGATAAGATAATGTTACCTAAAACCGAGATTGCCGAGATGCAGGAGCGGAAGACGTGGGTACTTACCGTCTATCACGTCCGCTGGTATCTGGCGGGACTGATGGCGCTGGCGGTTGTCATTATGGCCTGGCGATGGTTCGAGAGGGATGAAATTCGCGAATGGATGCACAACACATGGCAGTTCACCAAGCTGCTCGTCCCACTGCTGTATGGCGGGGTGTTCGTCGTCGGATTCGTGAGCGTTTTGCTGCCCGAAAAGCAGGTGGCACAGTGGGTAGGCGACAACAGTTTGCGAAGCAACCTCGTAGCCAGCGTCATTGGCACTTTCTGGTATTTCGCCACACTTACCGAGATTCCTATCACGCAGGCGTTGATGAGGCTCGGCATGCACAAAGGCCCGGTCCTGGCGCTACTGCTGGCCGGGCCCGCACTATCATTGCCCAACATCCTCGTCATCAGGAAGATAATGGGAAATCGCAAGACGCTCGTTTTTATCATACTCGTAGTCGTTATGTCCACAGTCGTTGGGATATTATTCGGGGCCGTCTCGAAGTAAATTATGAGAATAAGAAGTCTTGTACATTGTGTATTATAAAGCTCGGCAAAAAATTAACAGTATGCAGGAGAAAAAGAATGGCACAGAAATTAAGTCGAAGGAAGCTCATGGGAGCTGTGGGCGCAGCGGTTACAATCGGCGCTGCAGCCAACACGGTCTATGCCGGCCCGCGGCAGAAACCCGGTAAAATCCGGATTATTGGTATCGCCTGCAGTCCACGCAAGGGTAAGACCACAGCGGCTTCACTGCAGGTCTGTCTGGAGGCCGCAGCCCGGGTCGATAGCAGAATTGAGGTCGAGCTTATCGAACTGGCCGGGATGAAGATCGATGGCTCGCTGGCCGCCGGATTGCCGCCGGCGCCGGGGCAGCGAGATGATTTTCAAAAGCTCGTCCCGAAACTCAGTGACCCGAAAGTAAAGGGTATCATCATAGGTACGCCCGTTTACTTTGCCAACATGACGTCGCTTTGCAAGGCATTTCTCGACCGGTGCATTGCCTTTCGGAAAAACCACTTCGCACTTAGCAACAAGGTTGCAGGGGTGCTCGCGGTGGGCAGCGCACGTAATGGCGGACAAGAGCTGACTATTCAATCGGTCCAGGCGGCCTTGTTTTGCCAGGAGATGATCATCGTAGGCGACGCAAAACCAGGCGCACGTATCGGGGCGACTGTATGGAATGACGGCAAGGGAGATGTAACCAGAGACGAGTTTGGTATGACCACCGCCAGGAATCTCGGCCGTCGAGTTGCTGAGACCGCTCTGTGCTTGGCCGGCCTTGCTTAAAACGGATATGGCAAAAGCCAACGGCTAAATGTGGGTTGGCAGGCGTTTCGAATCGCTATCGACAGGGCTGGATGGTTTCTGGAACACTCTTAAAGGAAAGGTAGAAATGAAGAAATTACAAATTCTCGGCACGGGGTGCCCCAGGTGCAAAAAGCTGGCGGAAAACACAGAGACGGCAGCAAAGGATTTAGGCATCGAATACACATTGGAGAAGGTAACAGACATAAATGATATTATGAAATTTGGCGTGATGATGACGCCGGCCCTCGCTGTCGACGGCCAGGTCAAGGTCGTCGGTAAAGTGCCATCGCCGGATGAAATCAAGAAGATGTTCGCGTAGTCCGGGCTGTTTTAACAAGAACACAGAAATTGAAAGGTTCGGTCAAATATGAGTAAGCTAACAAAAATCACTACTGTGGCAGTGTTAGTGCTCGTTGTCTGCGTCGTAATTATCCTAAAGCAAAGAACGCCCACAACCTCTATTACGCAAGACGATGTTCACACCAAACCAATACCGCGACTGGTTGACGTCGGTGCCAAAAAATGCATACCCTGCAAGCTGATGGCGCCAATTCTCGAAGAGCTGAAAAAAGAATATGCCGGCAGACTTCAAGTGGATTTTCTTGATGTCTCGATAAATCCCGGCTTCGCAGAACAGTACGGGGTTACAATTATCCCCACCCAGATATTCTACGATGCAACCGGCAAAGAGCTTTTTCGCCACGAGGGTTTTATGTCAAAGGAAGATATCCTCAATAAATGGAATGAGCTTGGCGTGGAACTGAAAACAAAATGATACAGCAGCTTTTTACAACTTTAACACATGCGGTCGAGGGTTCACCTGCAATCGCTTTCGCAGCTGCATTTGTCTGGGGAATACTCAGCATCGTTCTCAGCCCCTGTCACCTGGCGAGCATTCCTTTAATCGTCGGCTTCATTGACGAGCAGGGACGAATCTCAACCAGGCGGGCCTTTGTCATATCGACTCTGTTCGCGATAGGCATCCTGATAACTATAGCAGTCATTGGTGCAATTACCGCCGCCGCCGGTCGAATGCTGGGCGATGTCGGGCGATACGGAAATTATTTTGTCGCAGTAATCTTTTTTATTGTCGGATTACACCTGTTGGGCGTACTCCCTATGCCCTTGTCCGGTCCCGGCCGGGTCGCTATTAAACGCAGGGGCCTACTTGCCGCCTTCATCCTCGGCTTGGTCTTCGGCATCGCCCTGGGACCTTGTACTTTTGCCTATATGGCGCCTATGCTTGGAGTAACCTTCAAAGTGGCTTCAAAAAACCTTTTATATGGAGTTTCCCTGCTCATAGTTTATGGCCTGGGTCATTGCTCGGTCATCGTCCTGGCGGGAACCTCCACCGAGCTTGTTCAGAGGTATATGAACTGGAACGAGAAATCCAGGGCCACAATAATAATCAAAGGGATATGTGGCATATTGGTTATCCTTGGCGGCCTTTACCTGATTCACATCGCCGATTAAGGCCATCCCGCATTGTTGTCCATTCCTTGTTGACATTCCTGCCGCCGGTGGTATATAGTATCCGGTGAATTGCTTACACAATTAAGGAAGCCTACAAGATGAAAGCTGCAATATTCAAGGCATACGATATAAGAGGCGTTTACCCCGACCAGATTGATGAGGAAGACGCCTGGAAAATCGGCTGTGCTACAGCCCGATTTTTGCCGTCTCTGCTTCGCGGTTACGAGCGAGGCCAGGCCAATGCTAACGCCCTGTGCGTCGGTCGTGATATGAGAACGCACAGCGAAGCGATAGCAGAGGCGCTTATAGAAGGAATTAATTCCACCGGTACGAATGTGATTGACATCGGAATGATTGATACGCCGCAGATGTATTTTGCAATCAATCATCTGGGCACCTGCGGCGGTGTGCAGGTTACAGCCTCGCATAACCCGGCCAAGTATAACGGCTTTAAGATATCCGGCCTGGAGGCCAAACCGGTCGGTATCGATACCGGCTTGAAGGATATAGAGCATATCGCAATGGCTTTGCTTCATACCAAAGGCAAGGTTACCGGCTCGGCAAAAAAATGTGATTTGACCGCCGAATACAAAAATCACGTGCTAAAGTTTCTCCGGCCGAATATAAGGCCGCTGAAAATCGCCGTTGACGCCTCCAACGGAATGGCGGGCAAAATGCTGCCGGCGGTTTTCGGCGATTTGCCGGTAGAAATAATACCAATCAACTTCGCGCATACGGGGAAATTCAAACATGAGCCGAACCCCCTCGTTGAAGAAAATCTGACCCAGGTAAAAGCAGCAGTAAAAAGAAAAAAATGTGATTTCGGGCTTTGCTTCGACGGTGACGCCGACAGATTGACGATGGTTGATGAGCAAGGCGCTGTTGTTGGCTGCGACTTGCTGACGGCCTTGATGGTGCCGTATTTCTTAAAGAAGGAGCCCAAGTCAACGGTCGTTTATGATTTGCGCAGCAGTTGGGTCGTTGTCGAAGAGATTATCAAAAATGGCGGCACCCCGCGCAGAGAACGAGTCGGACACGCCTTTATAAAGAAGGCCCTGCGGGATTCACACGCCATATTCGGCGGAGAGCTTTCCGGCCACTTCTATTATCGCGACAACTACTACGCCGATTCGGGCCTGATTACCCTGGTGCACATATTGAACATTGTCAGCGACGCCGAAGTTGCGGTAAGCGAGCTGGTCGAACCGCTGCGGAGATACTACAGCAGCGGCGAGATAAACTTCAAGGTGGATGATAAGCAAACCAAAATGGATGAGCTTGCAAGAAGATACAAAGACGGCCAAATCGACCACCTGGACGGTGTTACTGTCTGGTATAAAGACTGGTGGTTTAATTGTCGGCCGAGCAATACTGAACCGCTGCTGCGACTGAATATAGAGGCAAAGAGTGAAGAGCTGCTCGACTACAAAATATCCGAAATCGAGCAAAAGCTCGGCGAACCGGTATGACAATAAACTAAAAAGTAAAAAGGCAATACATTCCTGCTTTCGGAGATGACGAGAGGGGACAATGATGGAAGTACACACAAAGACATATCAGACGCTGAACGGTCCGGTAGAGGGCGTGCAGACCAAATGGGCGGCGTTTAATATCCTGCTGGTTACCGGCTCTAAGGGCTTTTTGGCCTGTCCCGCTATTGATGTCGAGGCCTGCGAGGGCTACGGCGTTGCCGCGGCAATAGTCGAAAGCACACCGGACAATCCAATAGGCACGCTCGAGCGTTTCGGCAATCGCAAGATTACAAAGGCGAACGCAAAAGCCGAAGCGCTGGGTATCAAAGAAGGTATGGATGTTACCGAGGCCTTTGCGCTTATCGCCTGAAGTTGTATAAACCCAGCTGCTGAATTGTTTAGCAGTAGCCGTTCCGGCTGCTTTCAATGAAATAATATCAACGCAAGGAGACGACTATGAGTAGAAACTACCTGTCTCGACGTCAATTGCTGGCCGGCACCGGTGCTGTCATCGGCGCCGCTGTGACCACTGGCTGCACTGTCACCACCGCCGCCTCTAAGGAGGCGAACAACGCTGGCTCCAGCCGAACAGTGTCCTTCAGATACTGCTTAAACACCAGCACTATCCGCGGACAAAAGCTGAGCTTAGACAAGGAAATCGACATTACTGCAAAGGCCGGCTACGATGCCATCGAACCGTGGGTCGCCAAAATCCACGACTATGCCAACGGCGGCGGTAACCTCAACGACCTGCGCAAGCGCATCGCCGACCTGGGACTCACCGTCGAAAGCGCTATTAGCTTTTTCCGCTGGATTGTGGACGACGACAGCGAACGTGCCAAAGGCCTGGAACAAGCCAAGCGCGATATGGATATACTCGCCCGGATTGGCGGC
>JAUVYZ010000083.1 GCA_030602845.1 Phycisphaerae bacterium
GATTCTGGACATATTTGCAACCAGGGCAAAGACAAAGCAGGCCAAACTTCAGGTCGAGCTGGCACAACTCGAATATACATATCCGCGATTAACGAGGATGTGGTCGCACCTGGACAGTGTAGCCGGGGCGGGCGGGGGAACGGCTGCGGGTGCTGTCGGCGGCATCGGTACCAGAGGGCCGGGCGAACAACAATTGGAAATCGACCGTCGATTGGTCAATAAGCGAATCACCGAACTCAAACGCAAACTTGCCGATATCGATAAGCGCAGGATTCGCGAGATTGACGGTAGAGGCGGGCTGTTCAAAATCTGCCTCATCGGATATACAAATGCAGGCAAAAGCACACTCTTAAACGCCCTTACCGATGCAGATGTTTTTGTCGAGGACCGGCTCTTTGCGACGCTGGATACGCGAACGAGAAAATGGGCGCTGGGCAGGGGGGCGGAGGTGCTTTTGAGTGACACTGTCGGCTTTTTGAAAAGTCTGCCTCATCAGTTGATTGCGTCGTTCAAGGCGACGCTGGAAGAGGCCGTTAATGCCGATTTGCTCCTGCATATCGTCGATGTCTCCAATCCGGATGCACTGAAGCAGGTTGACTCTGTCAATAAGGTTCTGGAAGAGATCGGCTGCGCCAAAAAGCCGATTTTACTCGTGTTTAACAAAGTTGATATTGTCAAAAGAATCGGCGAACTTGAGATGCTGCAAACCCTTTATCCCGATGCAGTGTGCATATCAGCCAAAACCGGCCTTGGCCTGGAGCAGTTGAGCGAAGCGGTGTTAGCAAGATACAAAGGGTCTATTCTTCTTTTGAGAGTAAGCTCCAGTCAATCGAACGGCAAACTCCAGAGCTTTCTGCGGGCGTACGGGACAATCGTTAACGAGCACTATCTGGATGGCTCTGTCCTGATTGACGCCAGACTTGGCCGAAACCAGCTCCCCGGCCTAAAACGTCTCCAGCCGGACAACCTCCAAATCCTACAGAGTTGACCCTGCCATTGCGGGGCTGTCATTCCTGCGCAAGCAGGAATCCAAAAAGACAGCCGCGAATTGTATGAATTTGCTCCACTTTCCTTGATTTGCAGCCACAGAAAGTATACAATGCAATTGGCCTTGCCAGCCCTTGGACGAGCACGATGTAGCGGTGCCCTTTTTAGTGCGCTGTAAAATACCAACGTTTTTTTGAGAGGAGAATCGGCTACGCTCTTTCTGCTCGGCTTTGGTGCGGTGATATTGAGAAGGCGTGTTTAGGCTGCGCGTAGAATCTCCCATAGTAGCTCTCAGAAGGTATTTTGCGCGCCAGAATCGCTGCCGGTTTACATATGAGACAGCACTACCTTTATTGCTTGACCTTTCCAGTGGCCGCCCACTCCACTCCACGGACGATTATCCTCTGGACACTGGGGTTCATCAGGGCCTTACCATCGTGACCGAAGGCGTTGTGGATCGTGCGACCCTTGCCGTAGTTCAGGGTGAAGACGAGTGGCTCGGTCTTCTTGCTCCAATCGGAGTAGGCCTCCACCAGCACATTGATTTTGCCGGTCCCCTGCAGCTTTGCGTACAGCTCGTCGTCGGTCTTGAAGTTGCTCATCCCTGCCGTGATGGGATGTTCCTTGTCGACGACCTTGGCCTCGAAGACAGCTCGCGGGCCGTGGCCCGAGGTGCCCATCACCCATTTCCGGCCACAGAGCTTGCCGAATTCCTCCCACTTGGCGAACGAGGCGGTGGCCAGGTGCTGGACAAAGAAGCCCTTTCCGCCCTTGACGAAGTTCAGGAGGTTCTTCTGGGCTTGCCTGGGAATCATTTTGATACGTCGGCTATAGATCATAAATACTATCACGTCGTACGCCTTCAGTGCGGTTTCCGATTCGAGGATCAGCGGGTCTTCGCATACCCTGACTTCGAACCTCTTGGAGTCCACGAGGGCTTTGCGCGTGGTCTCGGACATTTCCCGCCAGGGATGTCCCCTCACGTCATCGCCGGTAATCAGCAGGGCCCTAATCTTGGCGGGCCGCTGGGCCGCATCGGCTTCAATACAAAAACTCATCGCCACAATACACATCAGAACCAGAACAAAAATTAAACGCCGCATCTCATTTCTCCTTTCTGTCAAAAGACCAAAGTTGGCGTCCACAGTGGACCCCGTGTGGTACAAAAATAATACGTGACCTTTATTTTACAAAGACCATACCATTCAATCCTTGAAAAGTCAAGATAATTTATCAAATAGGATTCCTTATATCCCCCCAAGGCGGCTCTTAAAACCAGTCACCTGCCACCTGGTGGGAATAAGCTCGAATCCTCCACGCTCTTACTGCTCGGCTTGCCCCGCATCCAGCACCAAAAGAGCTTCGGCTCACGCCGTTTTGGTGCGGGACTGCGGTGCGGTGATGGTGAGAAAACTTAAATTGCAAAGCGAAAAGCGTAAAACTATAGCGTAAAATTCAAAAACAGAGCTACCATCAAAGCGGGCGGTGAAATAGAGATTGCCGCGCATTCCGTCCAAGGGCCGGACTTTCAGCGCCGCGATGCTCGCAATGACCGGGAGGGAAATATCAAGATTGACATTCGTGGATGAGGGTGGTTTAATTGGACTTGATGTTTAAGAATGTTTCCATAATCGGAGATGGTGGGATGTTGAGAAGGAAGGGCTAAACGCGGCAAAGGGATGATTTTGAGGTAATTGAGTTACAATGGCCGGGAAAGAATATTCAAATTATCAGCGGGACGTTATTTCCAGATATTATGATAATCTCGACGCGATAACGTTAGGCAGGTTACAGGAATTGGTGGGCCGGCTTTACCTTGCCGACAGCGAGGCCAAGCAGGCCCGGCTCTGGGAGAGGGCGCAGAAGGCGATGGTGACCCTTAAGATAAAGCCTGCGATAATTGAGCATATTATGAACAAAAAGGACGTGACTGTTCTTGCGAAGAATATTGAGGACTGGCTCGATGCTTCGAGACGGTAATTTGCCCACAACCTTCGGGACGATAATAAAACCGTAAAAAAGATGAAGAAATGAAGGGAAGCTTTTTCGAAAAGGTGCTGTGATGGAGACTAAATTTAATGTCTTTGAGGTTCTCCAAATAGCTGAGAAAATCGAATATGACGGCGCCAAGTTTTACCTTAAGACGGCGCAGTTACTCGATGACCCGGAACTGCGTAATATATATTATGAACTGGCTAACTGGAAAGCCAAACACGTAAAGATGTATGCACGGATGAGAAAGGAGTTCTCTGAAAGGACCGGTGAGTTCGGGACGTTCGACCCTGATAACTATGTATTATCCCATCCACGAGTGATGGCAGGTCTTGCCGTGTTCACGAAAAAACCAGTTTCGGTCAAGGGGCTGACCGGCCGAGGAGGGAAAGAAGAGATACTTAAAGACGCTATAGGAAGGGCAAAGGAGGCAACCATCTTCTATCAAGGCCTGAAGGGCTTTGCCCGAGACCCAGCAGGCGAAGATACGCTCGATAAGATTATTAGAGAAGAGAGCCGACACATCCATCTGCTAACCGAAGAATTCAAACAATGCTAACCCCCGAAACCTTCACGCTCTTGCCGCTCGGCTTTTGTGCGGTGATTTTAAGAAAGAAACGCTGACTTTTTTTGTCAAAAACTGCACGAAAAGGTGCAAAACAGTTGCAATTTTGGGGTAGATTTGATAATTTGATGAAATCGGAGGGTTTAGGAGTGTTGCCAAGCACTGTATTCGGAAAATTCCGGCTGGAAAAACCTTTGCGGCAGTGTAGCTGCGGAGGTTTGCCTGTTAAGACCCCGGTAGAATCATCCCGGAGAAGGGAGAAGCAGATGTTTACAAGAGGAATGTTTACATTTCTGTTGTCGGTAGTATTATTTGTCACTTTGTTAGCTGCGCAGCCTGTCTGTGGCCAGGATAATCAGGGCGGGCAGGATTCAGCAACCGGCAAACGCGTGGACAGCGAGACCAAGAACAAAGAACCATCGGCTGCTCAAAGCCTCGATGACTTGATTGCGAGTGTCAAACGCGAGAAGAAAATCCAGCCGGACAAGGTCGATGAAGCAGTGAATATCGTATCACGTGCTGGCGAGGTGCTGCCGGCTGTCGAATTGTTGAATAAACTTGGTCAGTTGCAGCAGTATCGTCAGGACAGTGTAATTCCGACGGCGCAAAAGCGGCTCTCCCGGGATATGCCGCTGGATTATACGATTTTGTCTTTGCAGGTCAGGAAGATGAGGCAGGTATCGGCTGAGCAGACTAAAGCCCATCCCGCGGCCGAGGTCTTTCCCGGGCCCGTCCCCGAGGATGCCGGGAGAGTCAGGCGAAGGATAAAGATAAACACCAGCGCTGCCGGCTGGCACCTCGGCAGTACGAGAAGCCGGTATCGGCATAGCACCGGGCTTTATGCGGCGCCGGGAGAACTTATCACCGTTACCATACCCGAGGAGGTGACAGAGAAGGGATTGTACGTGCGAATCGGGGCGCACAGCGACCGGCTTTGGAGGAAAACCTCATGGGCAAGGGCGCCGGACATCTGCCGCAGATTTGCCCTCACACAGACCGAAACCACAGCCGCTAACGCGTTCGGCGGATTGGTCTATATTGAGGTGCCGTATGACCTGAAGGTCGGAAAAATAACGGTCACAATAAAAGGGGCTGTCCGAGCGCCATATTATGTTCTCGGTAGGACGGACGCAGCGAAGTGGCGCAAGACGATACGCAATAACCCGGCCCCCTGGGGCGAGCTGCACGGCAGGAAGCTGATTTTGACGCTGCCTTCAAAGGTTCTCCGCACGGTCGATGACCCTGAGGACCTGATGAAATTTTGGGACGCGGTAATGGACCGCTATGCGGAATTGCTCGGCCGGGACCCGCAGCGCCGGCGCCTCGAACGCTTTGTGCCGGACGTGCAGATAAGCGCCGGGTATATGCACGCCGGCTATCCGCTTATGACGATGCTGGACATTACGACCACCATCGTCGATAAGGAGAGGATAATATTGAACAGGCATGGCGGCGTATGGGGGCTTTTCCACGAACTCGGGCATAATCATCAGAATCGCGACTGGACCTTCAGAGGGACAAGTGAAGTTACAGTTAATCTGTTCTCGCTGTACATAATGGAGAAGGTCTGCAATATCGAAGGCAAGGGGCATCCGTCCATCACCGGCCGGGCCAGGAAGCGGAATATCGAAAGATACTTTGCCGACGGCTGTGACTTTGAGAAATGGAAGAGGAGTCCATTTCTTGCGCTGTGTATGTACATTCAGTTGCAGGAGGCCTTCGGCTGGGGGCCGTTTACGAAGGTCTTCAAAGAATACAGAAACCTGACACCAGAGCAGCGCCCGCAAAGTGACGACGAAAAAAGGGACCAGTGGATGGTGCGTTTTTCACGGGCGGTGGGCAAAAATCTCGGCCCATTTTTCCAGGCGTGGGGGGTTCCCACTACAGAGAAGTCGAGGACCTCCATCGCCGATTTACCGGGCTGGATGCCGGATGGGTTTCCTCCGGCGAAAATGAAGGCCGCCACAGAAGTCGGCCGGTAGATACGGTGGGATGGATTTCCGATTAAATGACATTAGCGAAGAAGTAAGGGACCAGGAAACGTTCGAGCAAGTAGTTAAATGCTGTGGATGTTCGGTCTTTTAAGAAAGGATAATAAGACGGTGGTTAAAAAAGCATTAGCATTTGTGATAATCCCGGCGTTACTATGCAGCACTGCGGCACGAGCGAGAGATTGGCCGCACTGGCGTGGACCGTTTTTTAACGGCTCGACCGATGAAACAAATCTGCCGAGCAGGTTCAGTCAAACAGAGAATGTGGCGTGGGTCAGTCCTCTTCCGGGGCACAGTTCGGCCACGCCTATTATCTGCAAGCAGAGAGTGTTTGTCAGCTCAACCGACAGGGAAAGTGCCGACCTTCTTGCACTTTGCTTCGATGCCAAAACCGGCAAAGAGCTATGGCGAAAGAAATTGGGGGAATCGGAGCGGAAGGTCCCGCGGAATAACATGGCTACTCCTTCACCGGTTACTGATGGCAAAGGTGTGTACTTTTTGTACGGGTCCGGCGAACTGGCAGGGCTTGATTATGAGGGCAATATTCTGTGGTCGCGCAACATCGAAGAAAAATACAGGAATATCTCGCTGAAATATGGGTATGCTTCAAGCCCTCTTCTTTACGGTGATAAGCTCTATGTTCTTGTGCAGCGGCGACATACGCCGTGGCGTGCTCCTTTTAGCGACAGCACACTGGATTCTTTTTTGTTAGCGGTGGACCCGAAGACAGGCAGAGATTTGTGGAAACACGAACGCAAGACCGATGCTCAGGATGAATCTCTGGACTCATACGCTTCACCGATACCTTTTCAAAGCGATGGACGAGCCCAGATTCTTATAATTGGGGGTGACTATGTTACTTCTCACGACCCGCAGAAGGGGACGGAATTCTGGCGCTACGGATATGCTCGGGTTAAGAGCACGCGGTGGCGGCTTATAGCTTCTGTTGTGACAGGAGCAGGATTGATATTCGGGGTTGAGCCGAGGGGCAATACGGACCTTTTTGCGCTCAGGAGCGGCGGCAATGGGGGGCTCTCAGAGGACTATGTTGCGTGGAAGTTCGATGGGCCAACGCCTGATGTGTGTACGCCTCTGTATTACAAGGGCAATCTTTATGTGCTGGACGGGATGAAGTACGGCAAAGTGGTTACGTGCCTGGATGCCAAAACAGGCAGACAAAAGTGGCAGGGAAGACTTGGTGGGCCAGGGCCGTGGCGGGCTTCTCTGACTGCCGGGGACGATAAACTTTACTGCATCAATGAAAGCGGCGAAGTGGTGGTGCTCGCTGCCGATAACGAGCAATTCAAGGTACTCTGGCGAACGGATTTGGGAGACAGGCCGGTGCAGGCCTCGATTGCGATTGCCGAGCGACACCTCTTTATCCGCACTGCGAATAAGCTGTTTTGCGTGGGGGATTAGATGCTAATATCCTTGCTTGACAGCGAGGATGCTGTATAATCGTATCGCCTTTGGCCGGTTTGCCAAGGGTAGGTAGGAAGGTGACGATAAATACGATTCTATTACACTCATTTCGGTGACTTTTACTGATAACGTATCAGTGCACCATAAATATCTACAATTTTTTAAGGAGAAGTAAAATGTTAAGTTTCGCACTTTCTAATAGGAGAAATCCTCACAAAACAAGGGTTTACGCACGATTTTGAATTTTATGCATGTTTGGTAAAAGCCTCGAACATGCCAAAAATAATCAGATTGTCGTGAAATGGCTCACTGGCTTAAAATTACCCAAATTAACACTTTGTCAAAAAGTGCGAAAGTTAAGTGATATACAGTAAAGCAATTACTTCTCGGCTTGGGTGCGGTGATGTTGAGAAGAAAAAACACTTGACGTCATTAGCAAAACGGGTATAATAAGAGTACATTTTTTTATCCTTTCAAAAAGGCCCCTGTTGAGGGTTACCTATTTCCCTCACCTTCTGGAAAACGCAAGCAGGGGCTTTTTATTAAATACCCTGAAGAAAAGTGCTGTTTGGCCCGGAATTCGCCCAAAACCCGCTTATCGTGCTACGGTACAGAAAAAAGATTTGATTTCTGCCCACTACGCTCTTGCTGCTCGGTCTGCCCCATTATTAGAAGCAAGGCGGATTCGGGAAGTGTCGGAGCTTGGGTCGGAACTTCTAACAGGGCTTGGGTGCGGCAGTGGCGAGAAAAAAATGCTGAGATTGGCATTATTCTATTGACAGGCTCGGTACGTTTCTTGTATATTATATGTGTTGCGGGCGCAGCAAAATTTTATAAATTAAATGGCACTTAGCAACGTTGAGAGTTGGGACGATAATCTCCCAACTCTCTTCTTTTATTTACATAATCCGCTGTAAATCTCTATGAAGATGTTATTTTTGGGCCCCAATACAAATTCTAATTAACTCAAGACCACTTCTGCGTCCGGAGGCCCATTCAGTATTTCAACCGGCCGGCCCTGTTTATTATGTGTTAACTCTTCCTTATAGATACCTCCCGGCCGTAGAGACTTTGAGAACGGTCGGGCTATTCTTTCTGCGTATTTTCGCCGGAATGAATTTCCTGC
>JAUVYZ010000159.1 GCA_030602845.1 Phycisphaerae bacterium
CGCAATTCCATCGAAACACTGCTGAAACTGTCAGTTGTCCCTGTCCTGAATGAGAACGACAGTGTGAGCACGGATGAAATCGGCTCGACCTTCGGCGATAACGATAAATTAAGCGCCCTGGTCGCCAGTAAAATCGATGCCGATGTGCTGATTATGCTCAGCGATATCGATGCCCTTTACGATAAGAACCCGCGTAAATTTGCCGACGCCAGGCCAATACACACCGTCTATGAGATAACGGAAGATATTATGCGAAGTGCCGGAGGCAGAGGTACCGAATATGCGACCGGCGGAATGAAGACAAAAATCGAAGCGGCAAAGATTGCCTCGAACGCCGGCTGTCGAATAGTTTTAGCCAACGGCAGATTGAAAAATGTCATCGGCAGGATTATTGCAGGCGAAGAAATCGGCACGGTCTTTATGCCGAAGCGAAAGCTGAGTAACCGTTCAAGATGGATTCTCAACAGTGCCGCTGGCGGGACAATATTTATCGACGAAGGTGCAATGCGGGCAATCAAAAATCGCAAAAGCTTACTGCCGAGCGGCATAACCTCCATCAAAGGCGCGTTCGAGGCGGGCTCGGTGGTTATGCTGAACGACAACGCCAAGGCCGTTACAAATTTGAGCAGCTCTCAATTAAAAGCCCTTGCCGGCAAACACAGCTCCGAAATTCGAAAGATTCTCGGCCCAAAACACCGCGACGTCGTGGCGATACCGGAAGACATAGTCTTTCTGGATTATTAACCACAGATCTCACAGATTTACATGGATTTAGTTATGGTCACGGAGGGGGCCGAGGAGGGAAAAAGAACTGCGTT
The DNA here is from genome assembly GCA_030602845.1 of Phycisphaerae bacterium. Classification (GTDB taxonomy): domain Bacteria; phylum Planctomycetota; class Phycisphaerae; order Sedimentisphaerales; family Anaerobacaceae; genus JAUVYQ01. The sequence goes on from JAUVYZ010000159.1 coordinate 819, forward strand.
AAGTCCCGTTTGGATTGGGTCGACATACTAAGAATAAGCAAAGAACTTTATTATCCAAAAGAACGGGGCAAAAGATGGAAACACGAAGACGTTTTACAAAAGTGAGAATCCTGCTGGCAGCAGCCGTGCTGGTTATCCTTTGTATTTTTGCGGCCATCGTGATTCCTCAATTCAGTTCGGCCAGCACTGAAAGCAGGGGTCAGCTATTTGGTGACCTCCAGGCAGTGCGCTCTCAGATTGAGCTGTACAAGATACATCATAATGGCGAACTGCCGGGTACTGCTGCCGGCGTCAGCTTCGTGCAGGCTTTGACACAAAGGACAAATGCAGACGGTTCGCTTAATCCGGCTGCTCGTTATGGTCCCTATATGAAGAAGATTCCCGTGAACCACTACAACGGCCTTGATACGGTTAAAATAGACGGGGTCCTCGGCGGCGGCGACCACGGCTGGCACTTTAACACCACAACCGGCAAATTCCACATCGACACTGATAAGCATGCCGGCCTCTAAGACTTTTAAGACTGAGCAACCACACCAATTTTCCGACGTCAGGCCCATTCCCGAAGAAAGACTGATAATTGACCATTGATGATTGATTAGTATAATAGCAACGGAGGACACAAGAGCATAAGTACAAAGGGTAAGATTGTGAGCAAAATCGAATCTGTAATACTGGGTATGTTCTTTGGGTTCGTGCCGGTGCTGTTTTGTGTTGCAGCGGCCGGTTTTACAAATGTTGTGTTCCTTGAAGAAAAGGGCATTGCGTACTGGGCGCTAGGGGGGTTGTGTGTCGGCCTAATCATCGATGTCATGTTTGTTAAGAGCTGGGTTAACAGGGCATATCAAATGAACAGCAAGATTCTTGCAGCGCTGTATATTTTCTACTCGATAGGTGTCCTTGGATTCTGTATGGGGATACCAATCCTTGAATTTCCACTGGGTATGGCGGCCGGGGCATACGCGGCCAGGAAAATGTACCATACGAAAGCCGGACCGGAAGAGTTTGAGCGAAGTGTCAAAAAGATGTCCATTTTTGCGGCAGGGGTTATGGTTCTGATTTGCTGCCTGATAACGCTGTGGGCGATAGCCGGCCAGATGATAGGCTACAGAGTTGACACGCCCTTGCTGTCATTTACGTTTACGGTGCCGATATTCTTCGCGGTGGTGTTTACGGGTGGGCTTGCTTTAGTTTTATTGCAATACTGGCTGACCCGCATAAGTGCAAAGCTTGCGTTCAAGCTGAGCCGCTGAGGGACGAGGAACAACATTGGCCTTGACGCCAATTGCATTTTCCGCTATTCTATGCCCTGAAATAATGAAAGCAGGCGTGGCGGAATTTGGTGGTAAAAATTAGTGCGAAATTGGAAATGTCGGCTCCTAAGGAAACATCAGGTCTGAACAGACCAATGCACATGTCCGTGCTTTTGGTACTGGCCGCACTGTTTGTGTCGGTCTTTGCTGCATCTGCCACTCCGGCAGAGACACTGGATGAGTTCGCCTACCGGAAAATCCGGGTCAAACTCGTTGACAAGAAAGGCAGGGGAGTAAGCGGTGCCTCCGTTTATGGTTACTGCCGCGATATGCATCTACTTTGGCCGAGAATTAATGATAACCAATACTCACAGCCCTGGCAAGAATCGTACCTGGGCAATACAGATGAGACGGGTGTTCTTACCGGGCAAGTTCCATCCGGCAGATGGGCCTTTGTGGCTTGTGGTTTGAGTGCCAGGAATCACGTAGTGGCAGGGTGGACCGATTTCGAGCCTTTGCCTGCGGATGGACAGGTACGCATCCGGCCGAAGGTAATCCGAAAATGGTCGTTTAAAGTCACCAGTACGGGTCAATCCTGGGACGGTTCGGTTCGACATAAGAAACTGTTCCTACGGCCGAGGCACTTACCAATTTTCATACCCGTATCGATTCCTCCGCGTGATGTTATAACGTTTGAGTTACCAGCCGGCGCTTCATTCGAGCTATGGGGTCAAAGTGCCGGCAGGGCCAAGAGTCCTGCGTTTGTCCTGAACTGGGGGCAAATGGATTCGAAGACGGGCGATGGAGAGAGGAAACTGCCGGGACAAGTGTCGATTCTCAATTTCGAAGGCCGCCGGGGTCGGGCCAGCTTGTTTTGGTCCCGTCCGTGGGACCATAGTCTGACCGGCACGGTGCCAATTATTATCCCGTCCAAGATGTTATTGAGTCCCGGTGCCTACTCACTCGGGTATCGTTGGCCGTTTGGAAGAAGGATTGCCGACTTTGTCGCAAGACGCTACGATTTGGGCGGCGGTGATGAGAAAACACTGCGATTTGACCGCAAGCTTAAGGGTGGTCTTGCCGTGCAAAAGGAATCCACAAGAGTTCTCGCGAGATTATTTGTTGTGGACGAGAACGGACATTTACTGAGGCGTGTATTGTCTGCAGATGATAAACCGCTCCCATTCGACGGCTGGGTTGTCACCGAGACGGGCCGTTATAAAGCACGCCAAACATCGCCGGGGGAGCTTTTGTTTGAGGTAGTCGGCGCCGATGACGCCGATAAGGGGCAATGGCACGTTGCCATACCGCTACCTTCAATCTACCGTCAGAAATTCCGTGCGGAGGAGGGAAAGATCATCCACAGTCGGCACTTTCGCATGAACATTGCGATGGTACTGGAGGATGTAGCAGCCAATCACCTGGCCCAGCTCGACGAGCTCGAAGACCGCATACGGGCGGTCAGCGGCCGTAAAAAGCGTCGGCATGCAGAAACACAGATGAAAGTATACGTCTATCGCAGGGGAGCCAGCGCCACCCACGATGGCGCGTATATCAGAATCGGTTCAAAAATATTCTTCCGGGACTTGCCGGCAATGGCCCACGACTTTATCCACGAGCTTGTACACAATTTTTCGCTGACACACGGCGGACTTCAAGAGACGATTGTTGAAGCTTCGCGTTTTACAGGTCCCGAAATCTTGAGCGGACAGGCATCGAAGTGGCTGTTTATCGACCGTATGAACGGCATCAAGAAAAGGGAGCGGTGGTATCCACACACCGGTTTTTATCTTTACTGTTACAGCCAGGGTGGGCCGCGATTCCTGCGATTCATGGCGGCCAACGAGATAAATACTCGTACAACACTTGGCAAGCAGGGGTTCAGTAAGACCGAGATGATAGCGGCACTTGCCGGAATAGCACTGCAAAGAGACCTGTCTAAGATTAGCTGTGTTTATGGCATGTGCAAGTCACCTGAACGATATGCTCAAGCGGTTCAGGCTGTTCAAAAGATTGTCAAGATTAATAAAGAATAGAAGACTATTTGATTTCAACGCCGTTAGACACAGCATCTTTGCCAAATCCAAAAGAGAAGCTAAGACTGTTTAACGCCTGCGAGCGGTAGCGGCGTGCTTGCCCCGAACGAAATAACGTTTTGAATATTTGAAATTAGGATTTTACGATTGTTTCGTGCTTCGGATTTGGTGGATTTTGGGCTGATGGGGAACGAGGAATTTGGCGTTGACAAAAATTATTCAATAATCAATAATCAATTGGTCAGCCGAAGTGGCGGAACTGGCAGACGCGCGGGACTCAAAATCCCGTCCTGGCGACAGGGTGTGGGTTCGACTCCCACCTTCGGCAGTTTTTTTCGTGATGCGTCGTGCGTATATCGTATTGCGTAAAAGAAGCACAAAAGTTTAACCGCAGAGCACGCTGAGAGCGCGGAGAAAAAAAGTAAAAAAGAAAAATAGCCACAGAGAAAAGACAGAAAAAATAGACTCCTGCCTCCGCAGGAATGACCAGAAGCAATAAGAAGTGTGAGGGTTCGATTCGGCCTCGGGCATTAAGGTTTCTCTATTGAATTTAATAAATCCACTGATTTAGACCATCCAAGATGCCCATACTAAAAAGCACCCCATTGACCAGATTACCAATGAAACAACGAGCAAGACAACCCAAGTTAGGATGAGAAAAAGTTTATATCGTGTTTTCTTAATCTGCTTGAAGTAGGAACACAAAGCAAACACGAAACAACAAGTTTGCAAAATAATTCCCGCAATAGCTCCACCGTATAATGTATAGGAACCTCTGAGCCAATCGGGAATATTGACGGTCTCTGTACCGCCAGGAGGGCTATGACGCATGTTGACCCATAGAGTGGCCAGGATCACAACAACGGCGATAAAAAAAGCTATGCAGAACAGCCTCAATGGATATTTCATCATATTCCCCTATTAATCTCTTCTTGATTATGCGGGGCCAGGACGGTAGGTGCAAGTGTAAAAGCTGCCAGTTATTTGGATACAAAAGGTGATAGTTCGCGGAGGCGGTTGATGACGGCGGGTATTTTTTCGATTGTGTAATCGACTTCCTCTTCGGTGTTGTATCTGCTTAAGCTGAATCGAATCGAGCCGTGGGCGGCGGTGAAGGGGACACCCATCGCCCGCAAGACGTGAGATGGCTCGAGTGAGCCGGAGGTGCAGGCGGAGCCGCTGCTGGCGCAAATGCCGTATTTGTCGAGCATAAGCAGAATCGCTTCGCCCTCGATGTACTCGAAGCTGATATTAGTCGTATTGGGCAGGCGATTATCCTTGTCGCCGTTGAGCTGAGAGCCGGGACACTTTTCCAAAATCTC
>JAUVYZ010000089.1 GCA_030602845.1 Phycisphaerae bacterium
AGCAATCGCTCCTCGGCCTTTGACCAATATGGGGCTGTCCTTCTAATCCCCATTTGGTGCGCTCTCTGTTCCAGGGCTTTGGCAGAGCGGCCGAGTTTGTCGGCTATTTCCTTTGTGCTTACATTCGTGTAGAGTTTAGCAAGCAGGTCCATCTCGTCTTTTGTCCAGGGGCGAGGTGCATCTCTTTTTTTGAGTCCCATTTTGTTTGCTTTTTGTCTTACCACCCGCACAGGCCGGCCAAGTCGGTCAGCTAATTTTTTTGTGTTTTCCGTCTCGTATAGCTTCCTGAGCAGCTTGACTTGCTCGTCTGACCAATAGTGGCCTTCCTCTATCTTAAGTCCCAGGTTGTATGCTCTCTGTCTGACGGTTGTAAGAGGCCGGCCAAGCCGGTTGGCTAACTTTCCTGGATTTCCCTTGGGGTAGAGTTTTTTAAGCAGTTTTGTCTCTTTTTCTGACCAATGACCCCTGATTAAGTTGTCTTTCTTTGCCATTTCACGCTACCTTTCTAAATGCTGCCGGTTAAAGGCCCCGGCGGGGGGAAACTAGGAAGTTTACCTGCCCCCGCACCCAAAATCAATACTTTTTTCCACGTCAAATCGTGTCAAGATTGTAGCATCAAAGCGAAAAAAGTCTATACATAAGAAACTTTTTTGCGGAAGGCGTTTTTTTTTGCTGATTTTACGTTGAGAAATTACTACAGTACTGTCGAAAATTGAGAATGTAAAAGCTCTTTACAAGTGAATATGCGTATTGTACGGCATAACCGACAAAACATTCAGGAGAAAAGACAATGGCCGATAAGAAAGCAGACCTGGCCGGCCCTGGTATTGGTGACTATGCGGAGCTGGAGAAAATCCTGCCGGCGGATTATATCTCTCTGCTGACCCCGAAGGAAACGCAGCTCGCCACCTATGCGGTTAAAGACTACATCGAGGAGAATATGTGCAAAGAGCTTAATCTGATTCGCGTTACGGTTCCTCTTATCGTGGACGTTGAGAGCGGTGTGAACGATATGCTGGACCGTGATGGCTCGCGAACGCCAATCGGGTTCCATATCTCAAATGACTACGATAAAAATCCTATCGATGCCGAGGTCGTGCAGGCCGCAACCAAGTGGAAACGGATGGCCCTGAAGCAGTTCGGAATGGAGGTGGGCGAGGGCCTGCTGACCGATATGCGGGCCGTCCGCAAGGACTACTGGCTCGACCACGACCACAGCGCCTACGTGGACCAGTGGGACTGGGAGCTGGCAATCACGAAAGAGCAGCGAAACCTCAAACTCCTCAAAGAAGTGGTAGAGAAAATCTGGAAAGTCCTCAAGGGTGCTGAGAGGCACGTCCAAAAGCTGTTTGGCCAGTTGAAGACGGATAAATATCCCGACCTGCCGGAGAAGCTGACTTTCATTCACGCCGAAGATATACTCGATAAATACCCCGACCTGCCGCGCAAGCAGCGTGAGACAGAAATTGCGAAAGAACTCGGCGCGATGTTCATCTACGGAATCGGCTGGGTGCTCAAGGACGGCTACCCGCACGAAATGAGGGCCGCTGACTACGATGACTGGGTCACCGAGACAACGTCGGAGGACGGCAGAGCGATGCATGGGCTTAACGGAGATATTCTTGTCTGGAACCCGGTGACAAAGCGTCGCCACGAGCTGACATCTATGGGTATCCGCGTCAACGCCGAGACGCTCAGGAAGCAGCTTGATATTAGCGGCCAGCTCGATTTACTGAAGCTGCCATACCACCAGGCAATCCTGAATAACGAGATCCCGCTCAGTATCGGCGGAGGCATTGGGCAGTCGCGGACCTTTATGCTTCTCTTGAAAAAGGCGCATATCGGAGAGGTCAGTGCCACCGTTTGGCCAAAAATACTCAAGGACATGTGCAAGAAGAAAAACATCCATGTCATAGAATGAGCAATGTAAGCTAACATCAGAAAGTTTTTAGATATTGAGATTGCTTCGCTGCGCTCGCAATGACAACAGGGAGGCGGTTCGCAATGTCATTTTCGTGTTGCGTCGCTGTGCCGGCGAGGCAACCCTCTTTGCCCGCATTTCAGGTAGTTTCCAAACAAATCTTGTAGGTTCAGGTGTAATAGTTATAATTCGGGTCGTTTCAGGCTGTAATAAAAGAGAAGTTATTGCCGGAGATATACTGCGGGGTAATTGTAAGTAGTAGATTATGAAGGGGATATGTAAATGGCGCTTTTGTTAGGATATGATGTCGGAAGCTCATCGATAAAAGCGACGTTGATGGAAGCTGAGACGGGTAAGGTGTTGGCGGCGGCGACATCGCCGGAGAAAGAATTAGAGATTATCGCAGAAAAGCTTGGCTGGGCGGAACAGGAACCGGCTGTCTGGTGGGACAACGTCAAATCGGCCACGCAGAAGGTCAAGGCGCAAGCGGAATTTGAAGCTGCCGATGTGGAGGCGATTGGGATTTCTTACCAGATGCACGGACTGGTTGTCGTGGATGAAGATAAAAAGGTTTTGAGACCTTCGATAATCTGGTGCGACAGCAGGGCGGTGCAAATCGGCGAACAGGCGGCGGTGGATATCGGAAAAGAAAAGTGCCTTGAGAGATTGCTCAATCTGCCGGGGAATTTTACGGCCTCGAAATTGAAGTGGGTTATGGAAAATGAGCCGGAGGTTTATTCGAGGATTCATAAAATAATGCTGCCGGGTGATTATATCGCAATGAAGATGACGGGCGAGATAAGAACGACTCCATCAGGTCTGTCTGAAGGGATAATGTGGGATTTTGAGCAGCATGGTCTTGCTGAATCGATACTTGGTTACTACGGTATAAGCAGCGAGTTGGTTGCGGAGGTTGTGCCGACGTTTTCGGTTCAGGGGGAACTGACGAAAAAAGCAGCAGAGGAATTAGGATTGAGCGCCGGTACGAAGGTATCATATAGAGCCGGTGACCAGCCTAATAACGCGCTATCCCTGAATGTTTTGAATCCGGGTGAAGTGGCAGCTACGGCGGGGACTTCGGGTGTGGTTTACGGTATCAGTGACAGGGGCGATTACGACGGCAAGTCGAGAGTGAATACGTTTGTTCACGTGAACTACAGTACAGAGGAGCCAAGATATGGCGTGCTTTTGTGTCTCAATGGGACGGGGATATTAAACAGCTGGCTGAAACACAATTTCGGTGGGAGTCTTACTTACGATAAGATGAATGAGCTGGCGGGCGAGGTTTCGGTTGGTAGTGATGGAGTTGTGGTTCTGCCTTACGGCAATGGAGCTGAAAGGACACTGGAAAATAAGGACATCGGGGCATCCGTTCATGGCCTGAACTTCAACAGACATAAGAGGGCACACCTGCTGAGGGCAGCACAAGAGGGAATAGTTTTTGCGCTGAATTACGGTCTTGGGATAATGCGTCAGGCGGGTGTTGAGGCACGAACCGTTCGGGCAGGCGATGCGAATATGTTCCTGAGTCCGTTGTTTGGGGAGGCCTTTGCCACTGTAACGGGAACTACGGTGGAACTATACAATACCGACGGCTCGCAAGGTGCTGCGAGGGGGGCGGGAATCGGTGCGGGTATTTACAAGGGCCAAGAGGATGCTTTTGTTGGCCTGTCGCCTGTTAAGACTATCGAGCCGAATGAGAAATTAAAAGCAGCATACAAGCAAGCGTATGAAAGATGGGAAAATATTTTGAAACATGAATTGAAAAGGAGCAGGTAAAAATGGCGGAGAAATCTTTGCACAGTATATGCAGGTGGACGTTTAATCCGGGTAAGGGCGGGTTTGTGCCGGCGGATATGAGGCCGGAGTGGGGCGGCGAGAAGTTTAATACGGCGGACATGATTAAGCTGGTTAAAGAAGAGATAGCTCCGCGATTGTCTGACAACATCCAATTGGGAATTGAGATGCACTATGATAACGAAGTTAATGAAAAGACTGCTCCTGAAGTTGCTGATGCTTTAGTTGATACAGGAATATATTTAGCAATGATAACACCTGGTGCTCACGTGCACTGGGGTTACGGCGGTATTGCATCGTTAGATACAAACGAAAGAAAAGCTGTGGAAGACTTCGGGCTGCGAACCGTTGATATTGCGTACGGGCCTTTGAAGAAAGCGTGGCATCCGGACGCGGCGAAGGCACCGTCGCTTATAATCTGGAACGGGTCGTTTGGTTACGACCTTGCCAGTGTCGGTATCCGGCAGATGTATCAGAACTTGAAAGAAAGCATCGCGGGGGTGTGTAAATATGAAAGCAAGAAGGGCGGGAGTCTGTTTATAGGGTTTGAGCCGAAGCCGAACGAGGGACATCCGGCAATGTTAATCCCGACGGTAGCAAGCGCACTATTGTTCTGGAGGAAAATTGAGGAGGAGTTTGGGGTCTCGAGAGATAAAAAAGGTGTCAATAAAGAGTTCGGACATTCAGAAATGATAGGGCTTGACCACGTGGCAGATACGGTTGAAGAGCTGGACGACAATGCGATGGTCCATATGCATCTGAACAGCCAGGGATATAACGACGGCATTATTCTCGGTGGGCCGGGAAAGTACGACATAGACCATGGGGTGAGAGTGAACGGTATGAATATTGCCATCGCAGGGCTTATCCAGCAGGGCGGGTATGGTCGGTGGAAAGGACACGATATGCAAACGCGGGCATACGATAATGCAGAGCAGGGAATCGACAGGGTTGTAAGGAGCGTGCTGAGCTGGGAGGCGTGTGAAAAAGCTGCGCGAGAACTGGATACGGCCGGGCTGCTAAAGGTACTTGGCAAACGAGAAACTGCCAAAGCTGAAGATATGATGAGAGGCGCGGTTGTCAACGCTCAGCGCTATTTTGATGAAATGTATAAGTGATGGTCCATTTTGTGAGGTGCAAAAGTGAACCGACGGGAATTTATTAAGCTTGTTGCATCCGGAGCGGCGGTGACGTTGCCGGGTTGTGCCTTTTCAATGGGCGACCTGGCCGGAACGGACGACAAGTCCAAAAAAGCGGCGAAACAGCCTAACATTGTTCTGATTATGGCTGATGATATGGGTTACTCCGACATCGGCTGCTACGGTGGTGAGGTCAACACGCCGAATCTTGACCGGCTTGCGGCCGGCGGTCTTCGCTTCACGCAATTTTATAATGCGGCGAGATGCTGCCCCACGCGAGCATCGCTGCTAACCGGATTGTACCCGCACCAGGCGGGAATCGGCCACATGGTAGGTAACAGGGGGTATCCAGCTTATCAGGGTTACCTGAATGAGCGGTGCGTTACCATCGCGGAAGTTCTAAGAACGGCTGGCTATAATACACTTATGTCCGGTAAATGGCACGTGGGCGAAAAACGCCCCCATTGGCCGGTTGACCGGGGCTTCGATGAGTATTACGGCATAGTTAGCGGTGGTGCAAATTACTTTGATATTTCGAAAGCCAAGGCGACGGGAGTAAAAAGGACTATGGCAATTGGACACAGGGCTTTTACGCCTGAGCCGGGAAAGTTTTATATGACCGACGCCTTCAGTGAAAATGCTGTGAAGTTCATCGAGACTTATGGGCGAAGAAAAGAACCGTTTTTTCTTTATCTTGCATACACGGCGCCGCATTGGCCGTTGCACGCCTGGCCTGAGGACATCGCAAAGTATAAAGGAAAATATCTGAAAGGATGGGACAAGCTACGCGAAGAACGACACGAACGAATGATAAAGATGGGACTGGTCAGCAAGAAGTGGAAAATGACGCCGCGTGATACGGCGACGTGGGCCTGGGCTGATGAAAAGAACAAGGAATTGATGGATTTGAAAATGGCGGTATATGCGGCGCAGATTGAACGAATGGATTGGGGTATCGGCAAAGTGCTCGACAAAATCAAACGAATCGGGGCTGAAAAGAATACGCTGGTTCTGTTCCTTTCCGATAACGGCGGATGCGCAGAGGGCGGGCCGATAGGTTTTGATAATCGCAAAAACGGTCTGCCGCCCGGCGGCGTGGATTCGTATATGAGCTATGGGCTTTCGTGGGCGAATGCCAGCAATACGCCCTTTAGGCGCTATAAACACTGGGTGCACGAAGGCGGCATCGCCACGCCCTTGATTGCTTATTGGCCGGCAGTGATTAAAAAGCGCAATACCATTACTCACCGGCCCGGCCATATTATCGACATTATGGCAACCTGCCTTGACATCGCGGGAATCGAGTACCCAAAAACTTACAAGGGGCGTGAGCTTATCTCTCTGGAAGGGAAAAGTCTTCTTCCGATATTCGAGGGCAAAAAACGCCTGGGACACGAAGTCATCTACTGGGAGCATGAAGGCAACCGGGCCGTGCGGCAGGGCAGGTGGAAGCTGGTCGCAAAACATAAAAGCGATTGGGAACTTTATGATTTAGAAGCGGACCGCACGGAGCTAAAAACCATAGCCGAGAAGTATCCGCAAAAGGTCGAAGAGCTGAAAGTGATGTATAAAAGCTGGGCGAAGCGCTGCGGTGTGCGACCCTGGCCCATAAAAAACTAAAAGTGAAAAGCGTAAAACTAAAAATTGTGGAACTTTAAATTCGACAGTTTTTAGTTTTTAGCTTTAAGTTTTTAGTTCTCATATTATCAGCATTGTGTCGCCGTAGGAATAGAAGCGGTATCGCTGCTCGATGGCGTGGCTGTAAGCGGCGAGGATATTTTCCAGGCCTGCGAAGGCCGCCACCAGTGCAAGGAGGGTGGATTTGGGCAGATGAAAATTTGTTACCATCGCATCGATAATCTTGAATTTATAGCCGGGCTTAATGAAAAGCGTCGTTGTGCCGTCGGCGGCTTTGGCTTGTGAGCCGGCGGCTGCTGTCTCGAGGGTCCGCGCCGAGGTTGTGCCGACGGCGATTATTCGGCTACCCTTATTTTTTGCGGTGTTTATTATGCGGGCGTTTTCCTCGTCAATGCTGAATTGTTCCTGATGGATTTGGTGGTCTTCGAGATTTTCTGCGGTTATCGGTTTGAATGTCCCCGTTCCTACGTGCAGTGTTATATATGCAAAGCGGATGCCGCGTTGTTTTAACTGCTCGATTAGCTGATTTGTAAAATGCAGGCCGGCCGTCGGTGCCGCAACCGCGCCGGTATGCCGCGCGTAAACGGTTTGGTAGCGAAGTTTATCTATTGCCGCTGCGGCGGTGTCATCGCCTCGCCTGATATATGGCGGCAGGGGTGGAAAGCCGATTTTATCGAGGATAGTATCGACGCTCCCGATTTTATCGGAAAGTGTCGGCGTATCTATCAGGTTCTTGTTGCGCGACGCATTGGGAAGTGACGCCGTGTCTATCTTCAGCCGGCATCTACCCTCACCCTCCTTTTCGAGCACTACTGCTCTGCAAAAATCCTTCTTTGCTTTGTCTTTTAGATAGAGCTCGTCGCCGGGTTTTACTTTACGAGCGCCTTTTAACATTCCTTGCCAGGTTCCCGGTTCGCTTTCGGCCAGAAATAATGCTTCGAGTCTGGCTCCGGTGCTGCGCCGGGCGAAGAAACGGGCCTGCAAAACTTTCGTATCGTTAAGCACAAGGCAGTCTCCCGGCGATAAGAAATCACCGATACCGGTGAATCGGCTGTCGATAAGCTCACTGCCTGAGCGATTAAGGACCAGCAGTCGTGCGCTGCTTCGAATGTCAGCCGGCTGCTGTGCAATCAACTCCGGCGGTAAGTAATAGTTTAACTTTTCCGTCTTCATAACTAAACGTTATCAGACGGTCAGCGGAATGACAAAAAAATTTTCGCTAAATAATAAAGCAGTTTGGGCATCTGGACAGCGTTTGGTGTCTGCGATACAAAATTTCCTGCAAAAGTGGCCTCGCGGCAGG
>JAUVYZ010000237.1 GCA_030602845.1 Phycisphaerae bacterium
CTCCAGGCCAAGGCCGGTTTTGGCTGATATGCACACTGCATCGGGATAAAGGGTTTGCAGCATCTCAAGTTCGCCGATTTTTTTGACAATATCAATTTTGTTAAACACCAGCAGAGTCGGCCTTTCGCCACAGCCGAGCTCTTCCAGAACCTTATTGACAGATTCAATCTGCTTCAGTGCATCCGGATTGGACACATCTACGATATGCAGGAGCAAATCAGCATTGATAGCCTCTTCCAACGTTGCCTTGAATGAAGCAACTAATTGGTGAGGCAAATTTTTTACAAAGCCAACAGTGTCACTCAAGAGCACCTCTGTCCCCCTGGCTGGTTTCCATTTCCTTGTCCGCGTATCCAGCGTGGCAAAGAGCCTGTCCTCGACAAGCACCCCAGCGCCGGTTACTGCGTTTAAGAGAGTACTTTTGCCTCCATTGGTGTAACCGACCAGACAGATTTTGAACAGCCCTTTTCGCCTGCTTATCTCGCGAATCTTGCGCTTATCAATATCGGCGAGTTCGTTTTTGAGCTCTGTGATGCGCTTGTTAGCTAATCGACGGTCGATTTCCAGCTGCTGTTCGCCTGGCCCTCTGGTGTTAATGCCGTTAACAATACCTGCTGCAGTTCCGCCCCCTGCCCCCGCTACGCTGTCCAGATGCGACCACATCCTGGTCAATCGGGGATATGTATATTCCAACTGTGCCAGCTCGACCTGCAGTTTGGCCTGTTTTGTCTTCGCCCTTGTGGCAAATATGTCCAGACTCAGCTCGCTGCGGTCTAAGACGTTAACCTTGATAATCTCTTCAAGCTCACGAATCTGGCGCGGCGACAGGTCGTTGCCAAATATCACAACATCTGCTTTGAACCGCTTGACTCGTTCTCCGAGCTGGTCGGCTTTGCCTTTACCTATATATGTGGTAGGATTTATTCTGCGGATTTTCTGCTGGAACCTATCGACGACAACAGCCCCGGCACTTTCAGCCAGGGCGGCAAGCTCAACTAAATCGTCCCCGCCGTCCCGGGTGCGCAGGAAAGCGGCCACTAAAATGGCACGCTCTTTTCTGACTCTCAGCGTCTGACGAAATTTCTCCAACTAAAAAATACCTCCAAAATAGATGTCCGCCGCAGTTGGACTTCTAACAGACGAACTGCTCTACTATTTTAGCATATTTTGTCCATATTACTCAAGAATGCACTAATATTCGGCAAATTTACACGTTTTTTCAACTAACATTCGCGTTTTTTTCAGCTAAAGAGGCCTTTTTTTCACAAAAAACTGTCAGCAGAGATTTTTTGACTTGAAAAATATAAAATCTACATTATATTAACGCCTCTTAAGTCTTTTGACGAACTAAAGATATAATATCATTTTCCCATTGCTTTTAATTCGTAAGTGTTGAAAGGGCCTTTTTTTATGTTAAGAGTCAAATCGCGTATAGGCGAATCAGTTCAGCAAATGATAAGACGCTTCAAGAAACTGTGCGAAAAAGAAGGCTTGATTAGAGATATGAAGTGCAATGCCTATTACGAGAAACCTTCGGAAAAAAATCGCCGGCGCATGCGCAAAGCCCAGCGAAATTCAAACTACTCTTAATACAATTCTTTCAGCGTATCAGTTTTATTTACCTTTAATCCGATTCAGCGGTATAGCCATAAAACCGCCTTCACTTAGAATCCAGAAAGAGTAATTATCCGGCGAAAAATGTTGTTGCAGACATCGCCGGTGCGTTGTACTCAAGAGAACCGTTTTCTAATTTGAATCGGCCCACATATCTATATCGGTCTTCGCCGAGGCAGGAGTATCAGACGACCTGCGCTTCGAGATTGAACAACCGGCAGAACTCCACGAGCTGGCGTTTGTAATCGCCGTAGAAGAAAACCTGGTGGAAGCCGGGGAAGCTCAGCACCTCCTGGTTTCCGTCGAACTTTACTCTGACGGAGACCACGCATCCGCCGGCCGGCGGCACGTCGACGTTGTCGAGCACGGTGCCGGCGGAGATAAGCAGCTTGGTCTTACGCTTCTGTTTCTCGTTGCCGGGGAACAGATCAAGACTGGTGACTCGCTGGCCCTTTCGCCAGAGAGTGCGAGGCACGGCGTCCCTGTTGCCGTGGTGATGCACGATGTCGAACGGCTCCGGCGACTGGTCGAAACCGTTCAAACGCGTCGGACACGAACAGTGGGCCCCGATGATTGCCTGGTGCGCGGTATCGGCCACAGGGTCCTGCTGGAATCCGGGACGGTCGAAGAGATACTGAACGATGGTGTGCGACGCGACAGCCCCCAAATCGGCCTCACAGGCAGCGGGAATGCCCTCATCATTCATCCGCGACCAGGCTATGCACGGCAGACTCACCTTTGTCTTGCCCAAAGCACCGAGGCAGTCCATTGTGATGGCATCACATTCTTCACGCTTAAGTATGTTGCCAGCCACAACGTAGCTCTTGATACCGTTTATGACGTCCTCGCGAGTTGCGCCTTTGCGTCGTCGTGCACGCCTCATGTACTCATCGGCCATTGCTAAAATCTGGTCGGTGTCGGGCGTGCTGCGGTATTCGTCCAGAAACACTTTTGCTGGTACGTAACGCAGGGCAATCCCTAAATCGGTCATTGACGAGTCGTATCGCTTATTACCCCTGAGCACAACGCAGCGGGCACGGCGTATCTTCGGCCCGGCCTTTAGCATTTTCATACCGTATGCTGCCTGGCTAAACTCGTCCGTCGAATAAATAACACAGCCAGGGGTGTCGGCCAGACGGATGGTGTTGGTAGTGAACGAGGTGCCGACCGGCGAAAAGATGACCGTCGGGATACCGGTATTGACCGCTTTGTGCGCTGTGGGCCAGGCGTGCTGCTGGCGGTCGAGCAGCATTACCATCAGGCCATCGACATTGGCGGCTTTGGCTTCCGCCAGCCAGGCGTCGGCCTCAGCGGGGCTATAGATGGGCTCCGGCCGCAAATTGAATTCTACGCCGAGCGTCCTGGCTGTCTCCATCAATTGCGCGGTATACTTGCGCCGTGCCGCTTCACCATCATAGACCGCGCCCGGCCACCACATACCGTAATCCTCTTTTCGCCGCACGAACGCCGCCTTGATGGTCGGGATGTATTTCGACGCCGGGCCGGATGGCCGCAGCGGCGCCATTACCATCCCCTGCTGCAACAAAGATGCACAGCCGGCCAGCAGCGACGAGCCGGCAAGTAATACCGTCGAGCCGCGAAGAAAATCCCGCCTGCTGCACTTGTGATGGGCATCACAGTGTAAAGGGCATCGTCCAGAATTCATAGGAACCTCCTGTAAAAAAATGTTTTAGGTAATTAGCTGTTACGTTGGCCGCTTTTTTGAGGCGACGTAACCTATTTTGTTGTATGTACTTTGCGGGATATGATATGGCGTGTCAAATGAAATTTCGAAAATTTCCCACCATATTCTTGTGAAATGGTGCTATTGCTTTATTTGCAATTTCGGCACAGGCCAGAAAACCGCATCGCCATCGAGAGAATACCACAACCTCGGCTTACCTTTTCTGTCCTTGCCGTATTCTCCCCCATCATCGGTGAAATTACGGCCGACACTGTAGAGAATGAAGTTTATGCAAACTATGCAATGTCAAGCGAAATTTCAAAATTTTTTTTCTTTTTTTACCGCAGAGTTCGCGAAGCCCGCAGAGATGATATGGTGCTCGGTAACTGGTCCGGCAGTCCTGCCGGATTTAACCAATTAACCAATCACCAATTAAC
>JAUVYZ010000239.1 GCA_030602845.1 Phycisphaerae bacterium
GATACTGGTGAGCCGGTTTTCAAATTGATTAAGACTTATAAGGTTTTCCCCGGCAGGTATCTTTTAGAATGTAAACTAACTATCGAAAATCTGTCCGACATCAAACAAAACATGCGTTTCAATTTAACCGGCCCGTTAGGACTTGGCAGAGAGGGTGTCAGGGGCGATATGAGAAAAGCCGTAGCCGGCTTTAGAGATTCAAAAGGCCAAATTACCAGTGAAAAACGTGATGCCAAAAAGCTCCGCAAGGCAAAGAAAATCGACGATAGACGGCTGACGAAAGGCAGCGACAGATTTCTCTGGGTCGCTGCGGTCAATAAGTATTTTGCGGCAATACTGGTGCCCGCTCCGGAGGAGGGCAAAAACTATTGTGATTGGGTGACAGACAAAACAGGTCGTTACTACAATCCCGATGGAGATGAGCGCAGCGATAGCGGCGATGAGACCATCGGAGTGGATTTGAAAATTGCATCAAGCACCCTGGCGCCTACCGGCCAGGCCAACAGTGCAAAAACGTATAACTTCCAGCTTTATCTGGGCCCCAAGGACAAGAGCATCTTCGATAAAAACGAGATGTATAAAGAGCTGGGTTTTGTCCAGACGATAGATTTTATGGGGTGCTGTTGTCCGGCGAGCATTATCAGCCCATTGGCTTTCGGGATATTAGCGTTGATGAAGTGGATGTACGGCTTTGTAGCCAATTACGGCGCGGTTATTATCATATTAGTGCTCCTGATGCGCCTCTGTATGCATCCGATTACCAAAAAGAGCCAGGTCTCGATGAGCAAATTCAGCAAACTTGCCCCGAAGGTCGAGGAGATAAAGAAAAAATACGCCAACAACAAGGCCGAAATGAACAAGCAGATGATGGCCCTTTACAAAAAGCAGGGTGCTTCACCGATTATGGGTATTCTGCCGATGATGGTTCAGATGCCTATCTGGATTGCTTTGTGGAGTGCGGTATATGCCAGTATTGATTTGCGTGGTGCGCCGTTTTTGCCGTTCTGGATTACCGACCTTTCGGTCCCGGATGCACTGGTTAGATTTGCAACGGTAACTGTGCCCCTGTTGAACTGGAAGATAAAGTCGCTAAACCTGCTGCCGCTTTTGATGGGCGTGGCAATGTATCTTCAGCAGAAACTGATGCCCAGGCAGGCGGCGGCAGCCACTAACCCGCAGATGGCTCAGCAGCAGAAAATGATGATGATTATGTTCCCGCTGTTTTTACCGCTGGTCTTGTACAACGCCCCGTCGGGAGTGAATCTGTATATTATGGCAAGTACCTTTGCCGGGGTTTTTGAGCAGCATATCATACGCAAACACATTCGTGAAAAAGAACAGGCCGAATCAAAGGGCCTGGTTGCGGTAACGCGTAAAACCGGCGGAAAAGTCAAAAAGAAAAAACCCAAGCCGTTCTATAAGATGTAAATGGTGATTGGTAATTACCAATTACCAGTTACCAGTTACCAATGTACGAGCTTAGTGACACTATCGTAGCGGTCAGTTCTCCTGCCGTGGGGCAAAGGGCGATTGTTCGCATAACCGGGCCCGACACAATCGATACCTGTGAGAAGATTTTTAGCCCGCCAATTCCGAAGGAAAGAAGCGCACTTATAACGGGCAGCATTGCCATCGACCACGCGCTAAGAATCGATGCGAAGCTGTACCTGTTTCTGTATCCGCATTCCTATACCGGTGACGACGTTGCCGAAATTCACATCCATACAAATGCAAGTGTTACTGAGGCCTTAATGGGTAGTTTGCTGGCTAAAGGCCTTCGAATGGCCGGACCCGGCGAATTTACCGCAAGAGCGTATCTCAACGGCAAAATCGATTTGGCCCAGGCAGAAGCCGTGAATGAAATTGTCGTAAGCAGCAATAAGTTTCAATTGGACGCCGCTGAGAAGCTTCTTAGCGGGCGATTGGCCGAAACAACCGCAAAAGTGCGCTCGGCGATGATGGATTGTCTTAGCTTAATCGAAGCAGGCCTCGATTTTAGCGGTGAAGATATCGAATTTATAACTCGGCCAGAGGCCGTTCGAGCACTTGCCGGGATAAAGGTAGAGCTTGAGCAGCTGCTCTCGGATTCTATCAGCTATGAATCGGTAATTGATTTGCCGGCGGTGGGAATCGCAGGTGCCACCAATGCCGGAAAGAGCAGTCTGCTCAACAAACTGCTCGGCAAGGCAAGAAGTATCGTCTCGCACAAGCGCAGAACCACCAGGGATGTCTTGACCGGACTGCTGACATTGGTCCATTGCAGGTGTGTGCTGTTCGATTGTGCGGGATTGACCCCGCACCAATTGTCCGACGATGCCAGATTAACGCACCTGGAAGGCATAGGCCGCGGTGCGAGTACAATTGGTGCGGGGCCGAATAATATTCTGGATGAATTAGCACAGCAGGCAGCCATCGAGGCGCTGCGAAACGCTTCCGTGGTTATATTCTGCATCGACGCTTCAAAGGCAGATTGGGCCGAAGATATCGCAATACGCCGGCTTATAGAGCCTGAAGTTTTAATAGCTGTGGCGACAAAATCGGATTTGCTCTGCGAAGATGAATTAGCCGAGGATTTATCTGAGCTGAACGAATTGTTCAGCGCCGATTTTATCGTAACAAGTGCAAAGAATGGCACCGGCATAGCGCTGTTGCGAGAGACAATCGATAGAAAAATAATTGAGCAGGCGTTTCGCTGCTCGCCGAGTATCGAGAAACGAGAACCGAGTATCGAGAATCGAGTATCGAGAATCGAGAGTCGAGTCGCCCTTACCGCCCGGCACAGGCAGGCTGTTACCGAGGCGATTAAGAACGTCGGCGAATCCATCAATGAATTGAAAGCCGGCAGCGATGAGGTTACCGCAATGATGCTGCGGGCCGCTTACCAGGCCGTTGCCGATATCGACTCCGCCGCGCGGATCGATGACGAGATTCTGGAAAGAATATTTTCCCGCTTCTGTATAGGCAAATAAGCACACAAATAAAAAAGCACAAGCCATTGGTTTGCTTGTGCTCTTTTTAAGGAGTCAAAAAGCATCTGTTGTTCGGTTTTTTATTTGTCTTTGGCTTCGAATTCAGCGTCGATTACATCGTCTCCGCCTTTTCTTTTGACCTCACCTTCAGGCGGCGGTTCGTCTTTGGCGGACTCGTCGCCGGATGGAGCTGAAGCCGCCTGTTTTTTGGCCGCCTCTTCGTAAAGCACCTTGCCCAATTCCTGGCCGGCGGTTCCGAGGTTTTCAATGGCCTTCTTTACCGCATCGGCATTGTCACCTTTTATAGCTTCTTTGAGATTGTTGACTGCACTTTCGATTTTGCCGCGAGTCTCGGCAGAGACCTTGTCGCCGTGCTCTTTGAGCGTCTTTTCCGTTGAATAAATCAACTGGTCGGCCTGGTTCTTCAAATCGACAACCTCTCTTTTTTTCTTATCTTCCTCGGCGTGGGCCTCGGCCTCGGTGGTCATCTTCCCAATCTCTTCTTCGCTTAGCCCTGAGCTGGATTTAATCTCGATAGACTGCTGCTTGCCTGTACCGAGGTCCTTCGCTGAGACGTTCAGGATTCCGTTAGCGTCGATATCAAATGCCACCTCAATCTGCGGAATGCCTCGGGGTGCCGGCGGAACATCGGTGAGTTGGAATCTGCCGAGCGTGCGGTTGTCCCTGGCGAATTCCCTCTCGCCCTGCAGAACATGGATGTCAACGGTGGTCTGACCATCCGCAGCGGTC
>JAUVYZ010000241.1 GCA_030602845.1 Phycisphaerae bacterium
AAAACTCAACACTAATTCCACTCCCCCCCAAACCATGGATTTTATATCTCCGCTTCAACGCCGGTTACAACAAAAGCGGGGGAAGTTTAGGTATGATTTAGTTAGGTATGATTTAGTGAGAAATCCGCAGTCTCACTCTATAAATCTTATCATAAGGGTCTATCCAGAACATCGTTTTACTCGAACCGGCAGCTACCAATAGAGGATGATAACCATAGTCTCCCGGGTAACGATAAAATGGTTCGCCGGAAGGATACCCGAACGCTTCAGGATATGCAGAATAGTGGATTTTGACATATGTATAAATTTCGCCCCCAAAACCGTCGCTCGTTACTTCCTCGGGAGTGCCTCTCACAGCGATTAACGCACTCTTGTTTCTGCCAAGCCACCGTTTTTCCAACTGCGCCACGGAGCTGCATCCGGCAAAAAACAATAACAGAAGTAACACCACCAATTTTTTCATTTTTTAACCCTAATATTTGCCTTAAAGGCTTTTACGGTCAAAAGCGGGTGAAGGGGATCGAACCCTCGTAGCCGGCTTGGAAGGCCGGTGCATTACCACTATGCTACACCCGCAATTACAATTGATTATTGATTATTCATTGTTTATAATTCGGCAATTCACCGGTTATTATAAAGAATCAATGGTCAATTGTAAATAGTCAATAGGAAACTAAAATGAGTATTGCCAAAATAGCTGCAGCAGCCAAATCCGCCTCAATCCGGCTGGCAGCGGTCAAAACTGATGTAAAAAATAAGGCCCTGGCCGAGATTGCCACAGCCCTGAAACGAGGCAGCGAGAAAATAGTCTCAGCCAACAAAAAGGACTTAACCACCGCTGAAAAGAATAGTCTGTCCGCACCTTTGCTGAAACGTCTGGCGTTTGATGAAAATAAAATAGCCGATGTGGTTGCCAGCATCAACAGCTTAATCAAACTCGATGACCCCGTCGGCAAAACAATCACCGCCACCGAGCTTGACGACGGCCTTGAGCTCTACAAAGTCAGTTGCCCGATTGGCGTTATCGGCGTTGTTTTTGAATCCCGGCCGGACGCACTTGTGCAAATCTCAACGCTTTGCCTGAAAAGCGGCAATGCCGTCCTGTTAAAAGGAGGAAGCGAAGCACAGCACACCAACAGGATTCTGGCAGAGGTTATTACTCAAGCCGGCCAAATGGCTGGACTGCCCGAAGGATGGATTCAGCTATTGGAAACGCGCGAAGACGTTGCAGAAATGCTGGCGATGGATGAATATATCGACCTGGTCATCCCTCGCGGCTCAAATGATTTTGTCCGCTATATTATGGACAATACCAATATAGCCGTTCTCGGCCACGCCGAGGGGATATGCCACGTCTATATTGACGGCAACGCTGAACTGGATATGGCTGTAAATATCGCCGTGGACTCCAAGTGCCAGTACGTTGCGGTTTGTAATGCGGCTGAAACTATGCTGGTCGATGAAAAAATCGCTGAGGCGTTTTTGCCGAAGGTCAAAACCATCCTGAAGCAAAAAGGCGTGGAGCTGCGCGGCTGTGAGAAGACGGCGTCGATAATAGACGTGAAGCCAGCAGTAGAGGAGGATTGGTCAGCCGAGTATCTGGATTACATCCTTTCGATAAAAGTCGTGGCCGGCCTGGATGAGGCAATCGAGCATATAAACAGATACGGCTCCGGGCACACGGACACTATCGTTACCGCCGATAAGAATAAGGCGGAAAGGTTTATGGACCTGGTGGATTCCGGGAATGTGTTCTGGAACTGCAGCACGCGCTTTAGCGATGGCTACCGGTACGGCCTCGGGGCCGAAGTAGGCATAAGCACGAATAAGATACATGCCCGCGGGCCGGTAGGCCTGAAAGGGCTCGTCATCTATAAATGGAAGCTGGTAGGCACCGGCCAGATTGTGGCCGACTACTCCGGCAGCGCCGCAAAGAAATTTACACACAGAAAAATAGAGAATTAGAGATTAGAGATTAGAGATTGGGGGGTAGGGACAACGGTAGGCAAACGACAAAATACGGAGGACAAAGGCCGACATCGTATTCCGTATCGCGTGAATCGATGCTTCAGAAGTGTCTGGGGGCTTGACTCTTCAAGACAGACCTGATATTCTATTGAAAATGAGCTCAGTAGCGTAGCTGGGCACGGAGATATGGGTAATCTCAGCTTAAAGGCGATATTTTTACTAAGATATGATGAAAGGTGGTCTGTTATGAATAAGAACATTCGTTATGCGTTGGTTCTCTTGGGCCTATGGGGCAGTTGTGTATCGGTTCGGGCCGCTGAAACCGTAAATCGGTATATTGGACGCTGGGCGTTGACAATTCCCGGCGGAGGCGCCGGCTGGATGAGTGTTGTGCAGGAAGATGGGTATCTGGACACAAAAATCCTATGGGGTGGGGGAAGCGTGGTCCCCGTGGATAGTGTCTATATGGATGGGAATACCCTGAACGTTACACGTGTTCGTAAGGTTGAACGCAAAGACAGCAGGGGCAAAGTGGTCCGGACGCATACATTCACGGAAACGATTATTGCGAAGGTTTCGGGCGATGAGATGCGTTTGACACAAATCCGGCCCCACTCAAACGGCAAAGGTGTTTCCCGAAGTGAATTCACCGGTAAGCGGATTGCTGCGCTGCCGCCAAAGCCGGACCTGTCCAAGGTCAAATACGGCAAACCGATAGTACTGTTCAATGGAGCCAATCTGGAGGGGTGGAAGCTGATTAATCCAGGCCGGACTAACGGTTGGTCAGCGGAAGATGGAGTTCTTGTCAATAGGCCGGTCCAGCAAAAGGGGAAACGTCATATTTCCTACGGCAACCTTCGCACCGCAGGTGAGTTCGAGGATTTTAACCTGAAATTAGAAGTGAACGTCCCCAAGAATGGCAACAGCGGTGTTTATCTGCGGGGCATCTACGAGGTCCAGGTCAGCGATTCGTACGGCAAGAATCTCGATTCGCATAATATGGGTGCAATTTACAGCCGAATTACGCCCACTGTGAATGCTGAGAAGCCGGCCGGGCGGTGGCAGACGATGAGTATCACACTGCTGGACCGTCACGTAACAGTGGAACTGAATAACAAGGTGATTATTGACAATGAGCCGCTTCCGGGCTGTACCGGCGGCGCTCTGTGGCCGGATGAATTCAGGCCCGGCCCCATCTACCTACAAGGCGACCACTCAGAAATCAGTTATCGAATTATTGTCCTGACGCCGATCATCAAGCGCCAGGTTAGTCAGCTCCCTGTCGTCTTTGAGGAGCGCTTTGAAAACAAACCGGCTGAGGGATGGACATGGCTGCGGGAAAATCCTAAAGCATGGCGCATCAGGGATGGAGCCCTGGAGATTCGCGTTGAGCCGGGTGTGGCACATAATGTCAGGAATGCTTTGGTTCGTAAGGCGCCGGACCGCAGGCGAAGCAAATTTGCCATTGATGTAACTGTAACCAATACAACGAGGCCTACGCAACAGTATGAGCAAGCCGGAATAACCTGGTATCATAACGGCAGACCGGTATTTAAGCTTGTTAAGGAATTGATTAATGGAGACCTGTTTATCATCCCGGGCCGAAAGCCCATGCCAAG
>JAUVYZ010000046.1 GCA_030602845.1 Phycisphaerae bacterium
GGTTACCCTTGCAAGCGTAGTTACCTTTCCTCGCCGAGTGATTACTTCAACGTTCTCACCGCTGCTGATTTCAAGTCTGGCTGCATCATCGGGGTGTATCTCTACGTACCCTGTCGGCGAAACCTGATTGATGACCGCTGACTTTCTTGTCATCGTACCGGTATGAAATTGATATAGCTGCCTGCCGGTCGTCAGTATAAACGGATAGTCCTCATCCGGGAGCTCGTCAGGCGCCGCAAATTCGACCGCGTGGAATTTGCCCTTACCCCTCTTGAATGTTCCCTCGTGCAGGAACCTGGTGCCCGGATGCTCCTTGTCCACGCAGGGCCACTGCAGCCCAACCGAATCTATCCTCTCGAACGATATACCACCATAGATGGGGCAGACACTTGCGATTTCATCCATTATTTTGTCGGCGCGCCCGTATGCCATCGGATACCCAATCTCCGTCGCAACCTCGCAGATGATTTCCCAGTCACTTCGGGCCTGCCCCGGCGGAGCAACAGTTTTTCGAACCCGTTGAACCCGACGTTCGGTATTCGTGAATGTGCCGTCCTTTTCCGCAAAGCAGGTCGAGGGCAATACAACATCGGCGTACTCAGCCGTCTCTGAAAGGAAAATATCCTGTACCGCGAGAAAATCCACGCTCTGAAGAGCTTTCCTGGTTCTGTTCAGGTTCGGGTCCGAAAGGGCGGGATTCTCTCCCATTATGTACAACGCTTTGATTTTTCCCTCTTCTATCGCGTGCATCATCTCGACAACCGTAAGTCCCGTGCGGCACGAAAGCTTTTGCCCCCACGCTGACTCGAACTTGGCCTGTATCTGGGAATCTTCAACGGATTGATACCCGGGGTACACGTTAGGCAGTGCCCCAAGATCGCAGGCGCCCTGCACATTGTTCTGTCCACGCAAAGGATTTACACCCGTCGATTCTTTGCCCAGATTACCCGTAAGCATTGCCAGATTAGCTAATGAAAGCACGTTATCAGTACCTGTCGTATGCTGAGTAATGCCCATACTGTAAATAATGCTGGCAGTTTTGGCCTTTGCATACAACCTCGCCGCTGCGCGAATCTTATCGGCCGGAATTGGCGTCATTCCTTCCGCTCTTTCGACAGTAAAGTCTTTCAATATAGGTTTGAGCTTTTTAAAATCTTCTGTCCGCTCCTTGATAAAGGCTTTGTCGTGCAATTCTTCATTTATAATTACGTTCATCATCGCATTAATAAGCGCTACGTCCGTGCCGGGCGCCTGCGCGATATGCAGCCTGGCAAATCGGACCAGGTCAATCTTACGGGGGTCGGCCACTATCAACTCGGCCCCATTTTTCACCACCGCTTCTTTTATATAAAGACCAATAACCGGATGGGCCTCGGTCGTGTTTGAGCCAATGACAAATATGCAGCCTGCCTTCTTGAGCTCATCTATTGAATTGGTCATAGCCCCGCTGCCGAATGCTCGCGCAAGACCGGCTACCGTCGATGCATGACACAGCCTTGCGCAGTGGTCCACGTTATTGGTGCCTATGCACGCTCGTATGAATTTCTGGAACACGTAGTTGTCTTCGTTCGTGCATTTGGCTGATGAAAGCCCGGCGATACTATCGGCGCCGAACTCCGAACGTATTCGCTTCAGACGTTCGGCAACAAACTTAATTGCTTCCTCCCACGTCGCTTTCTCAAATTTGCCGTTTCTCTTGATAAGCGGCTCGGTCAGCCTTTTATCACTGGCGACGAAATCCATACCGAATCTTCCCTTCACGCACAAGTTGCCGTCGTTGGGAATACAGCCGACCTCGCTGGTTACACGGACTATTCTCTTTGTCTCTGGATTTACGTTAAGGTCGATTTGACAACCAACCCCACAATATGGACAGGTCGTTCTTGTCCGCACAAGGTCTTTGCACTGACCCTTGCCCTTTGCGGCTCGCTCGTATAAAGCCCCCGTCGGACAGCTCGATATGCACTGGCCGCACAGTTCGCAGGTCGAATCGTTCAAAGCTATATCGAAGGCAGTCGTAACCTCTACGCTCGCCGCCCTGCCCTTAAATGTCAAAGCACTGTCGGCCTGAACTTCCTCGCAGATTCGTATGCACCTGCCGCAGCGGATACATTTACCCGTATCGTACTCGAGCGCCTCATTGCCGGTAGTGTAATTTTCGCGCTGTTCTTGGCCGGCAGGTAACTCAAAGACGTCATCGCTGAGTTGATATTCGTATGCATACCTTTGCAGCTTGCAGTTTCCGTTTTCATCGCAGGTGGTACAGGCCCCGCGATGTTCGTAAAACAAAAGCTCGAGAACGGTTTTCCTTATCGCCCGGAGTTCTTCCGTCTCCGTTCGCACAACCATTCCAGGCTGTATCTGTAAAGTACACGCGCAAACCGGCCCTTCCTGGCCCTCCACGTCCACCACGCAAAGTCGGCACGAGCCACTGGGACTTATCCTGGCATCGTAACAGAGATTAGGTATCTCGATACCGTTTGCAAGGGCCAACTCAAGAATGCTTTGTCCGGTTTGCCCGACCAGTGCTTTGCCGTTTATTGTTACTGCCGGTTCGCCCATTATCTTAACCTTACTATTCCTCAAGGTCACACCTCAGACATCTTTGTGCCTCGCAGACCGCCTGCTCTCGGTCAAGGCCGAGCACTACCTCCGCAAAACCGCGTTTGCGTTTGTCGGGCGGAATAATCTTTTCTTCAGCTCTCGGAGGTGATTTCGCCAGTGTCTCTTCGTCGGGCTTGACAAACGAAAATCCCGTATCGCCCGGAAGCTCTCCGCTTCCACCCAGCAGCCTGTCGATATGAACAGCGGCTTTCTGGCCGCTTGCAATCGCTCCTATTACCGTTGAAGGACCACTGACGCAGTCTCCCCCGGAAAAGATTTCTCTAACTGTGGTATTACGACTGACGGGGTCAACTTTTATCGTGCCCCAGGCAGTCAATTCAGGACCGCCGCTAAAGTTTACAACTTCCGCCGATGCGACCTGCCCGATAGCCGGTATCACCATATCACATTCAATCACACTTTCGCTGCCCTCTACAGGTATTGGCCGACGCCTGCCGTCATCCTCAGCCTTGCCGAGTTCGGCGCGAATAAATTCAATACCGCTTACAGCGCTGTTTCTGCTTAGAATCCGTTTCGGAATGCTGAGAGTTATAATCTCAATCCCTTCCTGTATGGCCTCTTCGATTTCTTCTGCGTAGGCCGGCATTTCCTCGCGAGTCCTTCTGTAGAGTATCGTTACATTCGCTGCCCCAAGGCGAACAGCCGACCGCGCTGCGTCCACCGCCACATTACCGCCGCCTAATACTACTATCGCTTTACCCTCGCAGTTCTGCCCTTTACCCAAAGCCCTCTCACGCAGAAACTCAAGGGCATCGAGCACGCCGTCAAGCCCGATGCCTTCGATATTAATTGCCTTGCCAAGTTGGGCCCCCGTCGCCACGAATACCGCCTTGAATCCTTTGTCACCTGTGGCGGGGCCAATCAGTTCCCTGGCGTTTTCAATTCTTGAATTTGTCCGCAGTTCGATACCGTGAGAGAGAATGAAATCTATCTCCTTTCGGAGCGTTTCTTTCGGCAGCCTGAATTCCGGTATCCCCAGAGCAAGCATCCCCCCCGGAATTGGCTGGGCCTCGAATATCACTGACGACCTTTGCATAAGGGCCAAAAAGTACCCGCAGCTAAGACCTGCAGGCCCGCTGCCTACAATCGCAACTTCAGCGGGCTTGTCAACACGACGGGCCATAAGAGTCGCATAGTCGTCCATGTTGTCGGCGATGTAACGCTTCAAAGCCCGTACCGCAAGGGGATAGTCGATTTCACTCCGACGGCACCTTTGCTCGCACGGATGGTCGCAAACGCGACCGCAGACAGAAATAAATGGATTGCGCCGCCGGATTATATTTGCCGCCTCATTGAGCTTGCCCTCAGCGGCAAGCGCCAGATATTCCGGAACATTCACGCCCGCAGGACACGCATGCTGGCACGATGCCCTCACCAGGCCTTCGCAAACTGCCGCCCGGCAGGTCTTTAGTACAATGTGCTCCTCGTACTCGTCCCGGAAATGACGCAGTGTGGAAAGGACCGGATTCGGGGCCGTCTGTCCAAGGCCGCAAAGTGACGCCTTCTTGATATGTTCTGCCAAATGCTGAAGGTAATCAAGGTCTTCTATTTTGGCCTCACCCCGGCTGACGGCCTCAAGAATCTCCAGCATCTTCTTCGTACCAACCCTGCACGGCGTACACTTGCCGCACGATTCAGACTGAACGAATTCCAGAAAATACCTGGCGATATCCACCATGCAGGTATTTTCATCCATAACAATCAGTCCGCCCGAGCCCATTATCGCGCCAAGCTGCTGCACGCTGTCGTAGTCGATTTCACTGTCGAGATATTTTGCCGGTATGCACCCGCCGGACGGCCCGCCCATTTGAGCCGCCTTAAACTTGCGCCCCTTCGGAATCCCGCCGCCTATTTCAAAGATGATTTTACGAAGAGTCGTCCCCATCGGAACCTCCACCAGCCCGGTGTTATTGACCCTGCCTGCAAGCGCGAAGATTTTGGTTCCACTGCTCTTTTCGGTGCCTATCTGGTTATACCATTGGGCTCCGTTTTTTATGATAAGCGGGACGTTGGCCAGCGTCTCGACATTATTAATAGTCGTCGGCTTGCCCATATATCCCTTTTGTGCGGGAAACGGCGGCCGAGGGTTTGGCATACCACGCTTGCCCTCAAGTGATGCTATAAGAGCGGTTTCCTCACCGCAGACAAACGCCCCGGCGCCCATACGGACTTGTACGTCAAAGCCAAAACCCGACCCCGCTATATCGTCTCCCAACAGTCCAAGAGTACGTGCCTGCTCAAGTGCGATATTAATATGTTCAACCGCGATGGGGTACTCAGCCCGAACATATATGAATCCCTGGCTGGAACCGATGGCATAAGCTGCCACAATCATTCCCTCGATGACTCTGTGTGGGTCGCCTTCTAACAGGGCCCTGTCCATAAACGCTCCCGGGTCACCCTCATCAGCGTTGCAGATGAGATATTTTTCATCGCCCTGATTTTTTCTACAGAAATTCCACTTCACGCCCGCCGGAAAGCCGGCTCCGCCGCGACCTCTGAGACCTGACTCTGTAACCTCGTTTATAATCTGTTGTGGCTTTTTCTGCGTTATGGTTTGTACTGCCGCAACATATCCTCCGCGTTCGATCGCATCTTCAATTCTCCTCGGGGCAATTCGCCCGCAGTTCTCCAGTACGAGCCTTGTCTGCTCCTTGTAAAAATTAATATCCTTTATCTCTGGCGCCGGTTTGCCGTCCTGAATTACCGCCAGACGCTCAACTGCTTGGCCATTTTGTATTGTCGTCGAAATTATCTCGTCAATATCTTCGCCGCTGACCCCGCCGTAGAAATACTCATAAGGCTCAATCAGCATAACCGGTGCGCGGGCGCACATCCCGATACAGCCGGTCTCGACCACGCCCACCTCCTTCTCCAGAGACAAACTCCTTAGCCTCTCCCTGAATTTTTCCGCTACCGCCTGGGCTCCCAGTGCCCTGCAGCCTGTCGCGCAAATCAGAACCCTCGCTTTATATTTCTGCCGTCTGTTCAGCAGCTCCTGCCGGAACCGTTCGATGTCACCCATTGCTCTTATCTTTTGCGCGGCCATCAATTTCAACCGTACCTTTCGAGTATGTCCCTGACCTTATTCGGTGCCAGGTGGCCGTAATAATCGTTATTGACCATCATCACCGGACCAAGAAAACACGTTCCAAGACACGCAACCGTTTCAAACGTAAACCGCATATCTTCGGTCGTTTCACCTTCTTGAACACGAAGGATTCGAGAGATGGCCCGGATTATATCCCGGCCGCCCTTTACATGACACGCCGTCCCTCGGCAGCACTTAATCGTATGTCGACCGTGAGGCTGAAGATGAAACTGTTCGTAGAAGGTTGCCACCCCATAAATCCGGCTGGCAGCGATACCTGTGCGGCTGCTCGCAGCCATCATCACGCTCGGCGGCAGGTAACCGTAGGCTTCCTGAATCTTCTGCAGAATGGGAATAAGGTCGCCAAAACCGACGTTCGGCATCGATGCCAAAATCTTATCCAATGGTTCCAGGCTCAAAGGACCCTCTTTACTCAAGTCCATATTCACTTCCGTAAGAATACCCCACGTAAACGCTTACTGTTTCGACTTCAAGCGGGCGATATTGTATCTCCGCTGATAACGCAGTCAAGACAAAACTGCCATCGGCCTGTCGCCTTTGGGAAGTCTAATAAACTCAGTTTTCGACAGGCGGGAAGACTGCGGACATTGTAACATCGGGGAAAAGTTTGTCTGTACGGATGGGCCCGTTTTACTTATAATCAGCTTAAAAAGTTTCCTGATAAAGAAAGGGCAATAGCATAAGAAAGGTTTAGGCGAAGAAATTATAGTCCTTCATTTTTCACTGATGACGCAAAGGCCTAATTTGCTTGAATAAAATCATATATGGGAAAACAAAAAAGGGTTTATCTTTTTGCTTCTGTTTCAGTTTTGTTATGGTCTACCATCGCTTAGGATTTCAAAATTTCTTTTCGTTACATACATATCCTGCCCCTTTTGTTTTACGCTTCGCTCATATCAACTATCGCTCTTTTTATTTA
The DNA here is from genome assembly GCA_030602845.1 of Phycisphaerae bacterium. Lineage (GTDB taxonomy): Bacteria > Planctomycetota > Phycisphaerae > Sedimentisphaerales > Anaerobacaceae > JAUVYQ01. Next base: position 6,657 of record JAUVYZ010000046.1, read on the forward strand.
TTTACTATTTTTGAAGAAGTTAAACTTACTCAAAGCTTTCTCTAAAACCGATTATCTGCGTTCCGCCGTGATGGGTTTTCTCAGTCCGTTTCTCTACTATCTTGTCTTACTTAACGCATACTCAATACTTAGTGCCCAGGAAGCTATGACAATAAATTGGCTCTGGCCGATGACACTTGTTTTGTTGTCGATACCTTTGCTAAGCCAAAAAATCAAACTAAAGAGCATTCTTGCTATAACTATCAGCTTTTTTGGTGTCTTTATCATTGCAACTCAAGGAAATATTTTAGGATTCAAGTTTACCAATCCTGCCGGAGTATTACTGGCGCTGGGCAGCACTCTAATCTGGTCATTATTCTGGATTTATAATGTAAAGGATAAACATGATGAGGCGGTCAGATTGTTCCTTAATTTTGCATTCGGGTCTGTCTTTATATTTCTGTCAATGTTACTTTTCGCAAAAGTAGAAATCCCAAACCTCAAAGGCATCCTCGGGGCAGCTTATATTGGATTATTTGAAATGGGGATTACGTTCTTAATCTGGCTAAAAGCATTAAAACTATCCAAGACAACCGCCAATGTTGCGAACTTGGTTTATTTAGCTCCCTTTCTTTCTCTTGTAGTGATTTCTTTTGCAGTCGGCGAACAGATTTTTTTCTCAACAATAATCGGCTTAATCCTCATCATCGGCGGCATAATCCTGCAGAAATTCTGAGCCCGCCGGTTTCTGCCTAACAAAAACCTCCTCAATATTATCTTGACATTTACAGGAAAAACTCGACGCCCCCAAATCCATAAGAAAATGTCATTGCGAGGAGGCCGAAGGCCGACGCGGCAATCTCAACCCCAAAATCGTAAATCGTCAATTGGAAATAGTAAATCTAAAATCCCTTTTTTCCCTTGCCTTTTACGGTCTTTTACGCTATTCTATCTAACCAAATACGGAAACATCAGGGTGTGGAGAACTTCAGCGAAATAGGCGAGATTTTTTAGTCAACATTGTCTAAGTCAGAAACGCTTTCATCTATGGATAGATGGCTTACTTCTTGGCTTCAGCCCCACCGCCACGGCGGCGCTATCAATAAGAGGGAAGGCGTTTTATACAGACTGCATAACCATCTTTAGTCGAAAGGAGAAATGAAATGAGATCCAAACAATTACTTAAATGTTTCATCACCGCCACATTAACCCTTGCATTATATGGCTGCGCAGAGAGATTAACTCTCTTTGAGCCATCACCTCAACGTAAAATTATGCTCCAGTCGCGTATATTTACGCCAAAAGCCGGGGTAGAGAAGCAATTGATAGAAAAGTTAAAAATAACACCACGAAAGAAAGTTCACGCTATGGTTCAATTCAATAAGAGATTGTCTCTCGAAGAACACAAATTTCTTAAAGACTCCGGTATTTTAATCCAAAGATATTTAGGGGATACGACATATGAAGTTTCCTTCCCGAAGGGCACCATCATAGATAAAGGGAAACTAAGAAAAATGGTCCGATGGTCAGGAATGTATAAACCACAAGACAAGCTCAGACCTTTACTGGCTAAAAGACAATTCTACGACTGGGCTATAGACGAGGCCACCGGAAAAGTGAAATTGCTGGTCCAGTTCTTCCCTGACATCGATAAAAATACCATATCAAAAGACTTGGCATCCCTTGGCTTAAAAGGGAAACGACACGGCGCGAATAATTCTTGGGCTGTTTTGGCAGACAAGGACCAAATAGAGAAAATTATTATGCTGGATTCCGTAAAAAGTGTCCAACAGGGCCCTATACCCTTTCTTCCACTTAACGATGGGGGACGCCGGGTCGCGAACAGCAATGAAGCTCAACAACAAACGTACAATAACCCGCAGCCTGGTTTCAACAAGGTCAGTGGTAATGGTTTCCAGATTGGCATTTGTGATAGTGGAGTGGATGAAAACCACCATGACTTCAATGATATTACAGTCACGGGTGTTGCGGGAGCATCCCGTGTTTATAATCAGAGAGGCGGATGTGGCAGCCATGGTACACATGTCGCATCTATCGCAGCGGGAAATGGTTTTAACAGTGAAAACAATGGTCTTCCTTCTTTTAGTCTCCGAGGACATGCACCAAGAGCAGAAATTGGTGATTATCCAATGTTCAACGGCCATGTTCAATCTTATTATGATGCCATTGTCAATGACGGCACAGATGTCACAAATCATTCTTATGTGCAAACCCTTGGTTGTGATTATGATCTTGAAGCACAAAGCCTCGATGAGATTATTCGTGGCGATGCGACCGACGGTAACGGCAACCCGATACCTGCAAGGCCGCAAGTTTGGGCAGCCGGAAATAATGGTGTTTTTGCACAAAATGGGGGGAACGCAGAAGGCTACTATAGTGTTTTCAACTCCGCCAAAAATACTATAAGTGTAGGCGGACTAGACACCATTGATAGGCGGCTTTATAAGAAAACTAGTTTGGGGCCAACACTTGATGGGCGAATTAAGCCAGACATAGTGGCACCGGGGTGTATAGATCAAATTGCGGTTCCAAGGGTAGGCATACAGGCAGCAAACTGTGGTACTCAAGGATACACTGGCAAGTGTGGAACCTCTATGGCTGCGCCAGTGGTCTCTGGAATTATTGCCCTTATGATGGAGCAGTTCCAGGATACATACGGGAATCTTCCCGATTATCCCTCAACCTATAAGGCCATGTTGATACACAGCGCAATAGACATGGTTAAAACTGAGGCCTTCGCAACAAGAGAGTTTGATAACCCTGATACCACCGACCCTGTTTTGTATCATGCGGGTCCGGATTTTGCAACCGGATATGGTCTTGTTGATGCTGAAGGGGCACGCGATTTGGTAACACAACAGAATCGTTGGAAAGAAGCATCTATAAATTCGACCGGAACAAACCGAACCTGGTGCAGTTCAGTACCGGAGGGTTCCAAAGAAATTAAAGTAGTCATCGCCTGGGACGACGAACCGGGCAGCACAACTACTGCCGAAACGACTTCGAAACTTGTGAACGACCTGGACTTGGAACTTATCGACCCAGATGGGAATAAATATCTACCCTGGACACTGGATCCATTGCCATTGACCGCCATTCCTGGAGATGGCGCTCAAGACCCAATTCAGTCTGCCGATGTTGACCCAGCCTACAGAGGTGTTGATCATCGTAATAATGTTGAAATGGTCAGCGTTTGTCTTCCCAAAGCTGGCGTATGGAAGGCAAAAGTAAAAGGATTTAGTCTTCCCATTGGTAATGCGCAACCCTACAGTTTGGTTTCTTCCCATGACATAATAAGATGTTTTTTTATACTCCCTCCTATCTTCAGAGAATATCGTGCGATCTATAAAAGTCCCCCTGATCCCCCTTGGGTTTATGACATACCACGCATTATCCCAGACAT
>JAUVYZ010000126.1 GCA_030602845.1 Phycisphaerae bacterium
GCAGCATACTTTTCCTTAGCTTCACTAACGGCAGTTTCGATTCCCGCGAGCTTCGCTTTCGCTTCAATTACCCAAAACACGTCATCCTTTACCTTTACAATATTTTCTGGTTTTGATTTGCCGAGCAAAGGTTTTAGAATGTTGTCGTGCAATGCCTCGTTTTGAGTATAGACCTGGCCGCCCGCATTTGTCAAGGGGTGTCGGGTGTCCCAGCCAAGTTCGGCAAGGGATTTTTCGATGAATGGGTAAAGTCTAAACTCACTATTGATAGGCATGACGCAGTCTCTTGATATATTCTTTTTTCTTTATTTTACATTCCTATAACCTAATTTGCTTATCTGGGTTTTTGGGGAGTGTTATTTTGAATTTTGCATAACAACATCCCAAATTCGCACATTTTGTGATTATAAGGGTTACAGATATAGTCGCAATGATAAATTTTTATTCTTTTCAGCTATTGCATAGGTTTCTTTTCATGCTTATCATTCGTTATCTATATATATTTTCTGTACTTTTTGATTTACCCCATATGTAATTTCTTTTTGCTTACAATCTCGCCAATACATAAAAATAGTGCTTAAAAGAAAAATCCATAAAGCGATAAAAACAACTTTATAGAACCACGTCCTTCCATTTATGAATTTTTTCCTAATTTCATTTCCTTGTATTTCTGTTTCTCCACCATTCTCATGTTCAAATTTTACTTTAAATGCTCTTTCTATATTGATGCTTAAATTTATTTTTTTCTTTTCTAAAAATTCATCTTTGTTTTTCTCAAGTTCCAAAATTGCATTAACCGATCCCTCAAGGAGTCTGTTATAATATCGCAAATCTAATATCCAGATAGCTATCCAGAAAAGCATTAGACAAATTACTGCTACAATTGCCAAGCCATAATTATAGGTTCCACCATTACCATTTTTGCTATGCAAAATAATTCCAAGAATCGTTGCAATTACAGCAAGCCCACCAATTGACTGTATTCTTAATCTAATAATTAAATCATTGAAGTGCATTGCAATTTCTTCATAATTCTTCCACACTTTAAAATAATATTCATCAAAATTCTTTTTATTTATATTATTATCATTTTGCTTTTTATCATTTTCCATATTATCTCCTTAAAATCCCAACTTCTTTCCCACGACACACTACCCCAACCCGCAATTCCCGCCGATTTCGTATATAGTCGCTGGTATTCAGTATTTAGTTTTTTCGATGAAGCATTGAGCTGACAGGTGTTTTCGTTCTTTAACCGGATAAAATAGGGTAATAGACCTTAAAAGTCAAAGGGAAAAAGGAAGAAAAATAGCGTTTAGCGTATAGCGGATAGCGTTTAGCGTATAGGGTCGAGATTGCCGCGCTGCCTTATAGGCAGGTAACTATTTGCTCGCAATGACACAGGGGGCGTAAGTTCACTATCTGCAATCTTTTCTCTTTTTTTTGCCCCTTTTCTCTGTTACACTGCCCCAAAACAATAAATTCAAAAATTGACCGCAGAGGAAAAGTAAAAAGGTAGATGGAAAAGCAATTAGCCGAAAAAGTGGCAATAGTAACAGGGGCCAGCAGGGGGATTGGCAGAGCTATTAGTATTGCATTAGCCAGAGAGGCCGCAACCGTCGTTCTGGCTGCTCGCTCAATCCGGAAACTACAGGAAACCGCTGAACAGGTAACGCACGCCGGGGGAAAAGCAGAGATTGTTGTTACCGACTTAGCCGAGGAAGAAGCTATCAAAGACCTCGTCAAAGTAACCGGCGAAAAACTCGGCCGACTGGATATATTGGTCAACAACGCAGGCGTTACTCACTCGGCAAAACTGGAGGAGACCGCAACCGAAGACTGGGAACGCTGTATCCGGATAAATTCGCGTGCGCCGTTTATCCTTTGCAGAGAAGCTCTGCCGCTGTTCAGGAAGGCCGAAGCAGCATATATTGTCAATATCGCCTCGGTCGTAGGGGTCAAGGGTCATCCGCTCCAAAGCGCTTATACCGCATCAAAGCACGCCCTTCGCGGGATGACGATATCGTTGGCTGAGGAGCTGAGGGGCTCAAATGTCCGTATCCATTTGCTCTGTCCCGGCGGAGTTGATACCGAGTTGCTCCAGATACTCCGTCCGGACATAAAAAGGGATGACCTTATGCAGCCGGATGAAATCGCTGAGCTGGTTCTCTATCTCGTAACGCACAAAGGCAATGCCGTTATTGATGAGCTGCACATTCGACGAGCGGCCTCAACGCCGTGGTTTTAGAATCCCACCACATTATATTTAAGGATAAAGATGCGAGTCGTTATACAGCGGGTTTTGCAGGCACAGGTCGAGACAGAAGGCCGGTCAGTCGGCCAAATCGACAAAGGACTGCTGGTTTATCTCAGCGTCGGCAAGGGTGACACTATAAAAGATGCCGAGTTTATGGCCGACAAGTTGGTGAACCTGCGTATCTTTGCCGACGAAGCCGGCAAGATGAATCGAAGCGTGCTCGACGTGGGAGGAGCGATTTTGTTAGTCAGCAATTTTACGCTTCACGGCGATTGCCGAAAGGGTCGTCGGCCCGGCTTCGACGCCGCAGCCGAGCCGAAGTTAGCACAGCAGCTCTACGAGAAAGTAATTGAGCTGATTGCCGAGCAGGGGATTGTCGTTGAAAAAGGTGTTTTCGGCGAATATATGCACGTAAGCAGCATCAACGATGGCCCTGTAACCTTCCTACTCGATAGCAGCCGTCTGTTCTAACTCTTACTGGCGGCAGATTTGGCTTGACGAATCGGCGCCGCATTCATACACTCACTTCTTTGTTTAATTGCTGTTTTTAGGAGTCATTGTCGTGCAAGAAGCCATTGCAAAAGCTGGTGCGCTGATTGAGGCGATGGAATATATCCGCCGGTTCTGCGGGCGAATCGTGGTAGTAAAACTCGGCGGCAGCGTCCTCGAAGATACTTCTCTGCAAAAGAAACTGCTGACCGATATCGCTTTTATGGCCACCGTCGGGATGCAGCCGATCATCGTCCACGGCGGCGGAAAGGCCATTACAAAGGCAATGAACAAAGCAGGTCTTGAGCCGGTGTGGGTCCAGGGCCGGCGATATACCGACCAGCGAACCCTGACAATAGCAGAGCATACGCTCGTGCACAAAATCAATACTCCTATTTGCGAAACCCTCACCGAGCTGGGCTGTCAGCCGATGGGGCTGCACTCACTGAGCAGTTGTGTATTGTTTGCCGAGACCCTGAGACTGGCCGGCGAAGACGGGCGGAAACTTGACCTCGGCCTGGTCGGGCAGGTTGTCGATATAAATGCGCAGTTGTTAAAGACACTGTGTGCCGACGGGACTATACCGGTCATTGCATCGGTAGCCAAAGACAAGACGGGCGGAAAGCTAAATGTCAACGCCGACAGCGCAGCCGGCAGGGTCGCCGCAGAAGTCGGCGCTGAAAAGCTCGTTGTCGTAAGCGACACCAACGGAATACTGACCGACCTCGAAGACCCTGACAGCACAACTTCGAGTCTAAACGAAACGCAAATTAAAGAGATGATTGACGCCGGTGTTATCACCGACAAAATGTTCCCGAAGGTCGAGGCCTGCCTGACGGCGTTGGACGCCGGAGTCAAAAAGGCGCATATTATCGACGGGCGAATCGAGCATTCACTATTGCTCGAAATCTACACCGACAAAGGCATCGGAACGCAGATAGTTAAAGAAGCCAAAAGTAAAAAGTAAAAAGGCAAAAATGGATTCCTGCTTGCGCAGGAATGACAATTACGAAATACGACATACGAAATACGAGATACGAAAAATGACCACGCAGGAAACAATTGATTTGTTTGATAAATACGTTATTGCTAATTACGGCCGGCTGCCGCGGGTTATCGTTAAAGGTAAGGGCTGTTATTGTTTTGATGCTGACGGCAATAAGATACTGGATATGTTTCCCGGCTGGGCCGTCAGCGCCATAGGCCATTGCCATCCGAAGGTCGTTGAGGCATTACGCAAACAGGCCGGCGAGCTTCTGCACATCGACAATACTTTCTATTCTGAACCGCAGGGCAAATTGGCCAAGCTGTTAAGCGAGCGGGCGTTCGGCGGCAAGTGCTTTTTCTGCAACAGCGGCGCCGAGGCAAACGAGGCAGCACTAAAACTCGCACGCCTGCACACCTCGCAGGAAAAATATAAATTCATCACCGCCGAGGGCAGCTTCCACGGCCGAACCTTTGCCACTGTTGCAGCAACCGCTCAGCCAAAGTTTCACGAAGGCTTCTTGCCGCTGCTGCCGGGCTTCGTTTATGTTCCGTTCAACGATATTACTGCACTCGAATCAGCTTTCAGCGATGAGGTCGCGGCCGTTTTAGTCGAGCCGATTCAGGGTGAGGGAGGAATAAACATCGCCACCGCCGAATATCTGCAGGCGATTCGCCGGCTCTGCGATGAAAATGGGGCGGTAATGATTTTAGACGAAGTCCAGACCGGAATGGGAAGAACCGGCAAATGGTTCGCATACCAGCATTTCGACGTCGTCCCGGATATTATGACAATGGCAAAGGCACTGGGCGGCGGCGTTGCAATAGGAGCTATGATGGCTAAAGAAGAAATCGCCGCCTCGCTCGTCCCCGGCAAGCACGCTTCAACTTTCGGCGGCAACTGCCTGGCCTGCGCCGCTGCCGTCGCCGTTATTGAGGCAATAGAAGAAAACAATCTTCTGGAAAACACCGCCCGGCTCGGCCGATATACTAAAGATAAGCTCGAACAGCTAAAGCAAAAGCATTATATTATAGATAATGTTCGCGGCGTCGGCTTGATGATTGGCGTCCAATTAACAAACCCCGGCACCGAAATAGTCGATAAATGTTTGCAGAAAGGTTTGCGAATAAATTGCACCTGTGATACCGTTCTGCGGTTTATGCCGCCGATGATTGCTACTAAAAGCCAGATCGACCAGGCCGTTGATATACTCGATACCGTCTTGACTGAGAGCGCAAAATGAAGGATTTTCTTTCCATAAATGATTGTCCACCCGAGCTGCTAAAAGAGCTGCTCCGGATAAGCACCCGGCTGAAGAGTTTATACAGCGTTGGCAGCGATGATTTATGCCTTCCGGGCAAGACGCTCGCAATGCTTTTCGAGAAGCCGAGCCTGCGAACCAGAATTAGCTTCCAGGTCGCTATGACAGACCTCGGCGGCAATGCAATTTACGTCAAGCCCGAAGACATAGGCGGCATCGGCAAGCGCGAGCCAATCAAAGATATGGCAAGGGTCCTGAGCCGATATGTTGACGGCATAATGGCACGGACCTTCGAACACAGCACCGTTACCGAATTGGCCGCCTTTGCAACGGTGCCGGTAATAAACGCACTGACGGACTGGTTACATCCCTGCCAGGCAATGGCTGACGTACTTACTATTGGCGAGCACTGCGGCGAGCTGGAAGGTGTGAAAATCGCCTTTATTGGTGACGGAAATAACGTGGCTCGCTCGCTGGCCTTTGCCTGCGCAAAGCTTGGTATGAAAATGGTTGTCGCCTCGCCGGCCGGTTACCAGCTCGATGCCGAATCAATCCGGAAAGCAAATGAAATATCCGCCGACAGCGTCCGGCAAACCGGCGACCCCGCACAGGCCGTCGTTGACGCCGACATCATTTATACCGACACCTGGGTCAGTATGGGCCAGGAGGCCGAAAAGCAAAAACGCTGTGCGGACTTCGCAGGTTTTCAGGTCAATGCCGAGCTGCTCAAATCGGCGCCTCGCGCCAAGATTATGCACTGTCTGCCGGCTTATCGCGGCTTTGAAATCACCGATGAAGTTGCCGAATCGCCCAATTCGATTATGTTCGACCAGGCCGAAAACCGCCTGCACTTCCAGCGGGCCTTGTTAAAAAAACTTTTGAGCTAAGGGAATAATGGACGACGAATATTTACCAGATTACATCAAAGAAAACTACGAAGTCTTTGACAGATTTACGTTTGATTATCTTTTCAAAAGACTCTTGGCTGATGGCTATGACAACGAAGAGACAAAAGACATAATTCTGTATAACTGCGCTCTGAGCACGTTAGTAACGCAAGAGAGGATAGACAATAAGTATTATTGGGAAATATTTGTAAACGATGTGATCGCTCCAGATCTTCTGGATATATACAGGGAAGAATTTAATAAAGCCGTATTTAACAAAAACTAAGTGGTTTTTCTTTGGTGTCTTGTGCCCGGCAAAACTAAAAAGATTCTCGTTGCTAC
>JAUVYZ010000113.1 GCA_030602845.1 Phycisphaerae bacterium
CCGCCGTCAAATGTTCCGGATATTCAGGGACGTCCCACCAAATGGAACTTCAGAAGGATTGATGTTAAAGGTGCATACAGGATACCGGTGTTTTTGGATGCTATGTGGAGGGGAGGCGGGCCCTTCTATCAGAATGATGATCCTTACTCCGAGCGCATCGTTCCTCCTAAGCACAACGGTGAGTGGGACCGGCCCAACCCCTACAGGAAGGAAATGAAGCATTTCTGCATCGACCGGCACAATGGGTGTATAAATGGCGGTTTTTTGGATTGGTCCGTCAGAAAAATTGGACTTAAGGGCTTATGGAGAGTGAAGTGGCACCGACAGTTCGACACGAGCGGCTGGCCGGGCGCCTGGCCGGATTGGATGAAAGATTTTTCAGAAGACATCTATTAAAGACCACAACCCAAAATTGACCGCTGCACAGAAAAGGCCGGTCTCAAAGACCGGCCTTTCTTATCGATTTATGATTGGGAGCGAATCGGTGTTTGCTAATAGATAATCGCCGTTGCTTCTTCAATCTTCTTGATAGCTTCGCCGGCATCGCCAAGGTTGGATATATACCCGTCAAAGCCCTTCTGCAGCAGGGCGGCAGACTCGGAATCGCTTAACTGGTTCGCAAGCGCTATAATTTTGATGGTCTGCAAATCCTCGTTGGCACGGATGCTTTTGCAAATGTCTGTTGCGTCTATGCCTTCGGCTAAAAGACTTACTAATATAGCGTGTGGAGCAAACTTCTGGGCGACTACACCCGTCTCAAAATTGCTCCGCACGGTTTGCACTTCGTAATCGGCCCTGGTTCGCAAAGTATCGGCTAAAGCCGAGCCCGCATCGGCGTTGCTGTCCACTACAAGGACACGGATTTTGCCGACCGGAAAGATTGGCGCAGGCATATTATGCGCTTTCATAAACCGAATTAGCTCGCTGACGGGTATTCGCCGGTCCTTACTGCCGGGTATGCGATAACCCTTCAATTGGCCGCTGTCAAACCACTTCGAGACTGTTCGAGGGGCAACGTTACAAATCCTGGCCACGTCGCCCGTCGTCAGGACGTTTTTTCCTTTTGCCATTTCTTGATTCCCGCTACTATGTATTTACACCGTATTCTTACTTCGGCCTTAAATCAGGGGACGTTTAACATAGAAATCGCAATTTCCAGCTTTACGCCTGATAAACGACTATCTTTAAAGTACCACGTCCCATAATTCCTTCTGGTTTTATACTTCTTTTCCGTCATTACCGCGTAAGATTGTTACTCCTGTAAGGGTGGGGGCAGGAATGACGATTGTGCCGGCGCATAAAAATGTTTTTGATTTATCGGTCGCAGGCAGTACAATACTCGTGGCTTGTTCGGGTCACGGGTCACGATTCACTAATTGATGAAGAGGTTTCCTTATGCGGATATATTTATCTCGGCCGGATATCACCGAGAAGGAAATCGAGGCGGTCTCTGACGTCCTTCGCAGCCCCAATCTTTCGCTCGGCCCCAAACTGGTGGAATTTGAAACGGCTTTCGCTGAGTACATCGGCGTAAAGCGGGCGGTGGCTGTTAATAGCGGAACCAGCGGACTGTTCTTGTGTATGCTGGCAATGGGAATTGGGCAGGGCGATGAGGTCATTACTACACCATTTACTTTCATTGCTTCGGCAACTTCCATTATGATGGCCGGGGCCACGCCGGTCTTTGTGGATATTGACCCCGCAACTTTGAATATCGACCCTGCAAAAATCGAATCCAAGATTACCCCCGCGACAAAGGCCGTTCTGCCCGTAGAGGTTTTCGGCAGCCCTGCAGGTCTTGATAAGGTCTGTGAAATTGCTCAAAAACACAATCTGGCGGTAATCGAAGATGGCTGTGAATCGCTGGGCTCGGTGCTGAATGGAAAAAAGGTCGGGACGTTCGGCAGGATGAGTGTGTTTGGCTTTTATCCAAATAAGCAGATAACCACCGGAGAGGGAGGAATGATTTTGACCGACGACGATGATTTGGCGGATATGTGCGTGTCCCTTCGCAATCAGGGCAGGGGCGGGAATGGCAGTTGGCTCAGTCACGAACGGCTGGGATATAACTTCCGCCTCAGCGACATCAATTGTGCTCTTGGCATTGTCCAGCTTTCAAGAATTGAGCAGTTCAAGGCCAAACGCCGCAAGGTTGCAAAATGCTATCAGGAAATGCTGGCTGGCGATGACAGACTTATACTGCCCGCCGAGCCGGCTGGGTGTGATATAAGCTGGTTTGTCTTTGTGCTCCGCCTTGCAGACAGGTTTACTCGCCCGCAGCGAGACATCGTTCTAAAAGCGATGAGAAACCGGAACATTCAGGTCGGTAATTATTTCCCCCCCGTCCATCTGCAGCCCTTTATGGTCCGGCAATTTGGCTGTAAAAAGGGCGATTTTCCCGTTACCGAAGCCGTCTCTGAGAGAACTATCGCTTTGCCGTTTTATAATAATCTCACTTATGATGAGACGGCAGTTGTCTGCAGGACATTGGAAGAAATTTTGGATAAAAATGTGCCGGGCGTTTGACCGCGGCCATTTTTGTGTTAAAGTTTATTAGGAGGAAGAATCGCAAATGATGAACTATTGTATCTGATAGAAAGCAGCTTTTCGTGGGAGGGATTCTATACCGCTAATTGTGCAGCGAATACTGACAATAAATAATATTGTTGCAGCATTTTGTTTGGCATCTGTAGCTTTTTATCTTAAAATTTAATAGAGGCGCATGTCAAAGGCCGGCGGAGGAAAACGGCCGATAAAAACGCCTCTTTCGGAAGGGAGAAACCTCTAATGAGGACTTGGAGAAGCAAACTTATATTTCTACTGATAATCTATTTCGCTGGCTTCGCAACTGCAATTTATACTTTGGCGCCTGTACCTGAAAATCAGACTCGTCAGACTCGCAAAAAAACCTTTGCATACTCAGCAGTAAAATCAGACGAGTTCGCAAAATCTTTTAATGTAGGGATGCGCAAGTGTCTTGATTTTGGCAAGGACGTCGCCTGTCGTACGGGCAGATTCATAAAACAAAAGTATAATGACAGGCAGCTTCAAACCGATGGCTGAGCACTAACAAAGCTGCTTCTGGTGCAGTACTCTTAATTGCTAACGTTTATACGTATACGTGACTAAGTCTGTGAGAGGGGGGGCGTATATGTAACATTGGTTGGCCGTGGGCCGCTGTCGATGGGCCCACGGCCTTCTAAATATCTCACGACCTTTTGTAGCAACCTCCTCTTCACAAACTCACCTTTATCGTCCGGCTCTCATCCGAAGGCATCGATGGCACGTTCTTTAAGGTCTTCATCTTTCCGGTGTCCGGCTCCCCGACCTTGATGGTATATGTGCCGGCCTTGAATACCTTCGGACGAAACGATGTGCCCTTGATGCGCAGCGTATAGACGATTTCGCCGCTGCCCTCATCAATCACCTGCACGACCGGGTCCTTCATCCTGCTGACCTTCAGTGTTGGCAGATATGCCGCCGCCTTGCGGCTGTAGTTGTCGCTCTGATTAATAGTCCTCGGCCAGCCCGGATACTGCTTCGTCTTCCGGTCTGTAATGTCCACGTTCCTGGGCCAGCATTCTATAGTGATTTCCCTCTTCTTCTTGTTGAACTTCACAACACCGAAACCCGCCGCCCGCGTCGTCAGCCTGTTGCCGCCGTTCCGCTCCGGGCTTGGATTAGCAACGGCCAATAATGTCACCTTGTTCCCGAAACCATCCAGAAATTCCCCCGTATATTCCGGCGCACCGCGCTCGCGATTCTTGCCCGGCTCGAGAGGCCTCCACCACCGCAGATACAGGTTCGCAATCGAAGGCACGCAGAACGAATAGCACGAGTCATTCCAGTCGTCTATGCCGTGGTGAAAGATTGTCGCAAGGTGCTGATCACCCGCAATATGAATGGCAAATGCCTTTCGTATCTCAGTAATTGCCTTCTTTCGCCCGGTCTGAGGCCAGCCGTTCGAGTCCATATCCGCGTGCAGACGATTCTTCGTGCCGCCGTGAATATGCGCGCCGCCGCAGAAGATCGTCTGTGACAGTACCGCCTTCATCTCCGCCCCCCGCCAGTCGGCCCCCCAGTCCCGCAGAAACTTCAACTGCCTCTGCCCTAAAAGCACCGCACCCGGCACGTCCACACTCTTCGGGTCATAATCAGGATTCAAAATATGGTCCGGCCGAGGTCCCTGCTTCGGAACAAGCCCCTTCGGGCCTGACTTGAACTTCCGGTCCTCGATAATCGCAAAACTTATCCCACCTACCGTCAGCGACGTGTAATAAACCCCGATACCTCGCTCGATAGGCGTCGGGTCGTATGGGTCGGGAAGATGGCTTGTCTGTGCCCGCTCGACCTCCTTGACATACTCCACGGTCTTAAAATACCCCCCGTCATTGCCGGCGCCGGTATTGGACTTCTTTCCGCCCGCACCCCACAGATTGGCCTGCCCCACGTCGTGATCGTCGGGAATCGTTACCGTCGGTATGTTGCGAATCACATCCCCGAAGTCCCGCCCGAACTTCAGCCACGCCGCGTAATGCCTGTTATGGTCGTACACCTGGTCACCCGAGAAAAACAAAAGGTCGGGCTTTACCTTCTTGATGTTCTCAACAATGTCCACCTTTGGTATATCTCCGCCGTGCGAAGGGTTAATCGAATTGCCTGTAAAAGCGAACACAACTATCACATCCTTGTCCACCGGGTCCTTTTTAATCGTCCCCGTATAGAACGCCTCTTTGCCGTGCGCCACGCGATACTCAACGTCCTTCGTCGAGTCCCACTTCTGGCCCCGAAATGTCGCCGTCCAGCCCTGCTCGATAACTTGCTTTTCGGCAATCTGTTTCCACTTCCCGCCCTCTTTGATCTCCAGACGGACCTTCCTGTCCTCGCCTTCTTTCAGCGGATATAACTGCGCCGTCAGCTTCAGGATATTATTGTGCACCGTAGCAAGTGCAAAGCATATCACCTTGTCCCTCGAAACTTCCGGCACACTAAGGCCCGGCCGGACACGCCTCGGCTGCGCCCTCTTCGCCGGTTCAGACTCCACCACACCGGCAACGACACCAATTACAATAATCCACAGCAGCATACAGATTGCCCACATACCAATTCGTGATTTTTGATGTAACATATCAGGCCTCCTTCGACATTTAACTTTATCAAAACCGATTTCCCGGAATTTTTTGCTATTTTACACTGTTTGGCCTCTAAAGGCGCATAAAAAAACGCCGCCGGGTAAATCGCCCGACAGCGTTTGTAAATGAAAGATGCGCCGATGAGTGTGAGTCTTTTTGCTATTCTTCTATCACTGTAGCGCCTTCAGGAATCTCAAACTCGAATATTTCATCGGGAAGTTTTTCGAAGAAAATAATTCTTTGGAAATTCATAGAAGGAGTACCTTCACGACGGGTGTTATGCCATCCCTTGGCACGCACAGGCAGGTTTGTCTCCAAGTCAATCTCCAGCCACCAAGACTGGCCCTGGGATGGATTAGAGAGGGTGATAAATGCGCAATCTCGACCGGTTACTGCATCTTTGCCGTACATAACCTGCCAATCCTGCATAAACTCCTGTGCTTTCGTCAGGTAGTCGTCGCCGCAAGGCCAGATACTCGACTCGATGCCACGACCCGACTGAACCCGCACAGTGTTGTTCTTTGGATCGTATTTGTAAGTCATATTGTTGCAGACGCTCCAAACCGTTCCATCGCCTGCTTCAATTCTGAAATTCTCTGATCTGGTTCTTTCTTCATTTGCCTGCATCCAGAATTCTACGGACATGTTTTCACCGTCCCTGAGTACCAAATCCTCCCCGCGAGAAATCTTTTCGATTGGCACACCGAAAACACCGCTCAAATAGATACCATTGAACTGGTTGAGCGCTTTGACAGTATCATCAATCGCCCAGGTGGGTGTCACAGTTCTATCCAGGATTGTTACTGTTAGTACAACAGCGACAATTATCACTGCTGCTGCGGCTAATTTTGTTATTTTACTTTTCATAATTGTTCTCCAGATTTTTAAGAGTTGTTGTTTGTGCCGAGGTTGCTTTGTCAAAGCGTCGAGCAAGTCTTGTTCGAGTTTGTCGCGATGGCTAAGGTCAGGTTTATCGTCGAACTTAATTCCACGAACGAAATTCTCAAATTGTCTTTCGTCTTTGTTCATTTTCGATTACCTCTTATTTCTCTGTGAACTCTGTGGCTAATATCTTTCGCAGCTTGGCTAATGCTCGCGCCAATTGGCTGCGAACTGTACCCGGCCTGGAAGCCAGCACCTCGGCAATTTCAGTCAATTTCAGATTTTCAAAAAAACGCAGTATGATGATAGTTTGGTACCGCGGCTTCAAAGCAAGCACAGCTTCTTTCAAAAGAGCCAGTTTCTCAGATGATTCTCCACAGTTGGCGACCTGACTGTTAGATTGCTCGCGAGCACCTTTAAGTAAAACATTTCGGCGGGCGGTCTTTCTCAAATAACTATTAACGGCATTGGTTGCGATTTTATAGAGCCAGTTACGAAACTGCCGCTCATTGCCCTTGAAGCGGCCAAGATTTCCAACAACCTTAAGAAACACTTCAGAAGTAACATCTTCTGCTGTGTGCCTTTCAAAGAGCCGGTGTACGCAATAGCGAAACACAGCATCGTAATGCCGGCGATATAGCTGCACGAATGCTGCACGGTCCCTGTGAGCATCAGTTATTAACTGCCCGTCGTTTGCCGCTTTGCTGCCGTTACTCACGCCGATTATTCTCCGGAGTTTACAGGTACCAAGTATCATCTCGATTCTGAAGGCGGGGCGGATATCATCGTGGCACAAAAAATGACGGGGCGGAGGTGTGTTTT
>JAUVYZ010000131.1 GCA_030602845.1 Phycisphaerae bacterium
GCGGGATGGGCAACAACGCCAGCAGCCCGACGCTGAGCAACTGTACATTCAGCGGCAATCAGGCCGTTAACGAGTGGGGCGGGGGCATGATAAACAATTCAAGCAGCAGCCCGATGGTTACGAACTGCACATTCAGCGGCAATTCGGCTGACGACGGCGGCGGGATGTGTAATATTGGTAGCAGCCCGACGGTGACCAACTGCACTTTCAGCGGGAACTCAGCCATCGACGGCGGCGGGATGTGCAACTATGAAAGCAATCCCACCGTGATCAACTGCACCTTGAGCGACAATTCAGCATCGGATCTTGGCGGCGGGATGTGCAACTTTGAAAGCAGCCCGACGGTGACAAACTGCACCTTCAGCGGCAATACGGCAGGCGTAGGCACTGGGATGTTCAACTACTATTATAGCAGCCCAACGGTGACCAACTGCATCCTCTGGGGCGACACGCCGGAGGAGATATACGATGATACCAGCACCACGACCGTCAACTACAGCGACGTCCAGGGCGACCCCGTCTACCCCGGCACAGGAAACATCAATGCCGACCCGCGCTTTGCGGACGCTGCAGGTGGCAATTTGCGACTTGGCCTGGGCTCGCCCTGTATTGATGCCGGCAACAACACGGCGGTGCCGGCTGTTGTTCTGAAGGACCTGGGCGGCAAGCTTCGCTTCGCCGATGACCCGTGCACGCCCGATACGGGCGATGCCGGCACGACGGGCCGGCCGGTTGTCGATATGGGCGCATACGAATTCCAGGGCAGCGGAACTACGTCCCAGAACCTTCTGGCGAATCCCGGGTTCGAAGTGGGCGATGCCACGGGATGGGTCACCAACTGGGGCTTCAGCCTGACAGCCGATACAAATCAGGTCCATGATGGAAACTACAGCGGATTGGCGAGCAACAGAACGGCCTCGTGGCAGGGCGCGTGGCAGTCTCTGCTCGGACTGATGGATGACGGCAGGACATACAGAATCTCCGGCTGGGTGAGGCTGCAGAACGAGACCAGCGACAATGTGATTTTGACTGTCACACAAACCGACTCGGCCGGCGCACAGTACCATCGTATAGACCAGGCAACGGGGACCGACGACCAATGGGTCCATCTTGACGGGACTTTGGCTCTTGATGTCGTCGGGCAACTGACTGATCTGTATGTCTATTTTGAGGGCCCGGCGCCACAGGTCAATTTCTATGTCGATGACGCAGCGGTTACGGAGGTGATGGGCGACATGAACCACAACGGTGGTGTCGATTTCATTGACTTCAGTCTCTTCGCGTCATATTACGGATTTGACTGCTCCACACAGGATTGTGGCCGGGCGAATCTCGATGACAGCGACAATACTATCAACGAACTTGACCTGGCGATACTTTGTAATAACTGGCTGGCAGGCACCGAACCGTAATTGTAACCATATACACTTTGCAAACACAGCACAGGGCCGTGAGCATCAAACTCACGGCTTTTCTATTGTTATGGCTCTAACCCGACCAATTTGTGTAATTTCAAAAAATTTCTAAAAAAACCTTGACAAAGTTAGGCGAGACTAACTATAATTGGCAAAAGCTGCATAGCAAAGGGAAAAAGCTTATGGTCGTAGCGAAAAGCAATAATTTGAGCGACTCTCTCGAAGATTATCTCGAGGACATCTTCAATCTTGAGGGTAAGTCTGATGTAGCCCGCAGCAAGGACATAGCTAAATTGCTCGGCGTGGCTAAACCTTCCGTTACAGGGGCATTAAAACTTTTGGCTAAGAAAGGGCTCGTTAATTACAGGCCCTATGGCTATGTCACTCTTACCGATTCAGGTGTTGCCGAGGCGGCCAGAGTCGCCGGAAAACACAACATTATCAAGTCATTTTTTGTCAACATTTTGGGCGTTGATGCTAAAGTGGCCCAGGAAGCGGCCTGCAAGGCCGAACACGCATTAGGGCCGGCCATAATTTCGAGATTGCTGGATTTTACCGATTTCATAACGCGGACCAACGGAAGCGGATCTGATTTGGCAGATAAATTTAAGCGGTTTCGCAAAAGACAGCACCGAATAAATAAGTAAACAACCGAGAAAATAAAATATGGGTGATAAACAATTAAGGCCGTTGTCGGTAGTTAAGGAAGGCGAAACGGTTAAGCTGGCTACTATAAATGCCGGCCAGGGCTTGAAGAGCCGGCTGACTACAATGGGACTTTTACCCAACGTGGAAATAACGGTCATAAATAACAGCCATCCAGGCCCTTTTGTAATAAGTGTAAAAAATTCCAGGATGATGCTGGGCAGAGGGATGGCTCACAAGATTATGGTGACGTAGAGCTTAGCGATTTCTTTTAAGGTGAATTATATTTTTTTGTGTACATAGTTCGGCTCGCCTAACTTTTTAACTTGAAGATTACGAGAAGGATAATCGGGACTATGAAAAAAATTACCGTGGCGTTAGCGGGCAACCCGAACAGCGGCAAAACCACCATATTCAATATGCTGACCGGTGCGCGTCAGCACGTAGGAAATTATCCCGGCGTAACGGTGGAAAAGAAGGAGGGACTGTGCAAATACGCCGGATATGAAATAACAGTTGTGGATTTGCCCGGGACGTACAGTCTGACGGCTTATTCGATTGAAGAGCTTGTCGCACGCAACTTCATAATCGAGGAGCAGCCGAACGTTGTCGTTGACATTGTCGATGCCTCCAATATCGAACGCAATCTGTATTTGGCCACTCAACTGATGGAAATGAACGTGCCTTTGGTTCTGGCGTTCAATATGAGCGACGTTGCTAAGCAAAATGGTTTGGTCTTCGATATCGACCAGCTCTCCAAACTTTTGGAAGCGATGATAGTTACAACCGTGGGCAATAAAGGTAAAGGCAAAATAAAGTTGCTTGATGCTATTGGTGAAACAGCCCGGCAGGGTAGGATGGAGCGCACTCATAAGATAAGTTACGGAGAAGAAATTGAGACGGAGCTGACAGCAATCGAAACACTTATTGCTGGCCAAGAGCGCCGGTTAGCGGAAAAGTACGGCCCACGATGGTTGGCTGTTAAACTGTTGGAGCAGGACAGCGACGTAGCTGCAAAAGTTCATAGCAAAGAAGTTCTCGATGCAGTCAAGGCCGGTGTCGAGCATCTTAAAACAATTTTCGCTGATGAGCCGGAAATCATAATTGCCGGTAGACGATACGGCTTCATTTCAGGTGCGTGCCAGGAAACCGTCAAAAGCACTGTCGAATCGCGACACACTACCAGCGATATGATAGACGCTGTAGTAATAAATCGCATTCTTGGACTGCCGATTTTTCTGATACTGATGCTTGTAGTCTTTCTGCTGACATTTAAGATAGGAAAATTCCCAATGGATTGGCTGGAACAGTTTTTCGGCTGGGCCGGTAAAACGATAACCGGCTTCTGGCCCGCAGGTAGTGACAGCTGGCTCAAATCCCTTTTGGTTGACGGTGTTATAGGCGGTGTCGGCGGGATAATTGTGTTTTTACCTAATATATTATTGCTTTTTTTGGCCATTGCTATCCTCGAAGATTCCGGCTATATGGCCAGGGCGGCCTTCGTTATGGACCGAATAATGCACAGGATTGGCCTGCACGGCAAAAGCTTCATACCAATGCTTATCGGTTTTGGCTGCTCAATACCCGCCATTATGGGCACGAGAATACTTGAGAACAGACGCAACAGGTTTACGACAATAATGGTAATACCGTTGATGAGCTGCGGCGCAAGGTTGGCGATTTATGCATTGATAATACCGGCTTTCTTCAAGGAAAAATGGCGCGCGCCAATGCTATGGCTTATTTATCTGATAGGAATTGCATTGGCGGTCATCTGTGCTAAGATTTTGCGGCTTACTGTTTTTAAGGGCGAAACCACATCATTTGTTATGGAGCTGCCGCCTTATCGCAGGCCTACGCTAAAGGCCGTGTGCATTCATATGTGGCAGAGGGGATGGATGTTTTTGAAGAGAGCAGGCACAATAATCCTTGCCATATCGATTATACTCTGGGCGGCGATGAGTTATCCCAGGCCGAGCGATGAGCTTTTAGCGGGCTTGAACCCTGAGCAGGCCCAGCAAGCCAAATTGGAATATTCGACGGTCGGCAGAATAGGGCGGGCGATAGAGCCGGCCCTTAAGCCGCTTGGTTTTGACTGGAAAATCGGCACGGCCCTTATCGGCGCCACCGCCGCCAAGGAGGTATTTGTCTCACAATTGGCAATAGTATATGCAGTTGGCAGCGCCGGAGAGCAATCACAGACTTTGCGGGAAAAATTGCAGGCAAACTATACGCCTTTAACGGGTTTTTGCATTATGTTGTTTTGCCTGATTTCTACGCCGTGCGTGGCAACGGTTGTAATGACAAAACGGGAAACAAATTCGTGGCCCTGGGCGCTGTTTCAATTCGCCTCACTTACCATCTTAGCTTACATAATCACTTTTATAGTTTATCAGCTCGGCTCACTTATAGCAGGGTAGAGGTGCGGGGAAATCAATCATTTTTGCGTTTTTTTTGACGTAAATTTTAAAAAAAATATACTCGATGCTCGATGCTGGATGCGTGGTTCGGTGGAAGTATTATTTCCTGAATCTGATTTCAAGTCGGCTGTTCGGCCTTACTTTATGGATTTTCTGAACGACTCCATTGGGCCAGACTATTTCTACGGTCGGAATTGGTTTGTCCCATTTGCCTAATCCGAAGTGGAGTGTCATATCATTCTGATTTCCTTCTCCTGTTCCTGCTTCAACCTGGCGCGCAATTATCCTCTCACTCATACGGATGCGGACCTGGGCGCCGATGGCGGCACTATTTACATTCTTTCCATCGCCGGCGAGATGGACCTTAATCCAGTTGTTGGTATTCGCCATGTTTACAAAAAGCCTTGCTGCCGTGATTAGGTCAAGGTCTCCATCATTGTCGAAATCAGCCCAGGCGGCCTGATATGTCGGCGGCAATTCGGCCAGACCTTCCTCTGCAGTAACATCGCTGAAATGCCAGTTGCCGTCATTTCGATAGAGGACAGGATAATTTCGTATGTTACCCGAGCCCACCGCATAAACTGTTGTCAGGTACAAGTCAAGGTCGCCATCGTTGTCATAATCCCCAAGAGCGGGCGAAGCGTAGGATTCCTGCCATCCAAGAGATGCCGTGTTAGTCATGTCCTTAAAATGGTAGCTGCCGGCAGGGCCGAGATTTTTATAAAATTTGCACCGGTCCTGGGAGGCCGCTGGGTGACTGAAGTTACCTACAAATAAGTCAATATAGCCGTCTTCATCCATATCACCCCATGCCGAGCCGATAGTGTGACCATAGGACCATTTTTCTCCGTTGTAATCACCATCTATGCCAAATTCCTTCGCTGCGTTCTCAAATCGGCCTGTTCCGTCATTGAGCCACAAAAGATTTGCCTGTAAACGGTAGTTGGAGACATATACGTCCATATCGCCGTCGTTATCGAAGTCACAGGAGGTAATGCCCCTGGCGCGGTAAAGAGGCTTGGACTGCGTCCACTGCAGGGCAAACCCGCCGACGCCTTCATTCCTTAGAATTACGTCCGGGTATGAGGGCGAAGGCCAGCTTTCATAACCGCCGACGTAGAGGTCAATATATCCGTCACCATTGTAATCAGCCCAATTAGCTCCACGGATTATCGATTTGGGAAACTTCGGCAACGATATCGGTATAAAAGTTCCATCCTGGTTGTTTCTCAACAATTGGCGATTATTCCAGACAAATAAATCAAGATGCCCGTCATTATCATAATCGCCCCAAATGCCTGCTCCATTATTCATAATCTTTGTAAAGCTTCCGCCTTTGTTATTACGCCACAGTGTGCCTGCGGCATATAAATCCACCCAGCCGTCGTTGTCATAATCCCCCCATACGGCGGTGCCTCCGCTTAAAGAAAGACCCATTTGGGTCGTTCTGTCCTGGAAGGTTGCGTTAGTATGAGCAGGAGCAAATAATAGCCCCAGCAGAATAGCCAGGACAACCTGCCGCGCTGTTTGATGATAGTTGTTCACAGTGACCTACCTTACCCCTTGGCGTTTGCGTCCTTAGCCGGATAAAATACCCGAAAGAAGGCAAAAGTCAAAGGGAAAAAAGG
>JAUVYZ010000205.1 GCA_030602845.1 Phycisphaerae bacterium
AGAAAGATGAGGTTTGGTCTCTCCGAAGGTATGATTCTGGCAGCCGACGCCGGCGGAAATAATGTCTTTATGCTCTCTGCCGATGCCGGGGCCAGGCCCGGACAAAAAGTACTTTAGTCTTTCAAAATGAAAAAGGGTCTCGAAAAAATTGCCAGAGAGGATGGCCGATTCTGCCCCCATGGGGTTAAGTTTGTCTATGAGGGGCTTGGCTGCACCGTCAAAAAAATTGTCACCGAGCCCACCCACGTCAGCGGCCAAACACTCTCTGAGGGACTGAGGAAGTTGGCCGTTAAAAAATGGGGCAGATTGGCAATGCTGGTCCTGAATAACTGGGGCATCAAAACAACTGGCGATTTCGGCGAAATCGTCTATCTGATGATAAAACACAAATGGATGAGCGCTCAGCCAAACGATTCAATCGAAGATTTCAACGATGTGTACGATTTCAAAACCGTCTTCAAAGACCAATTCAAATTCTGAAACCGTAATTCGTGAATTGAATCACGAGCCACAAGCTTTAAAGTGTCACGTAGGGGTGGGAAAGTAATACTTCAGGCCCGACATTATCATGTGCACGCCAATCGCAGCGATGAACAGGCACATCACTTTTGAAAATACCGTGCAGACCATTTTGCCGAGAAACCTGTGTATGGGCTGGATGAACCGCATTATAAGCCAGAGTATGCCGAAGACCGCCGCGATGGCCACTACTGCCTTTGTTGGGCCGGACCTTTCCAGAGTCGTCAGGCTGGTTACCATTGCACCGGGCCCTGCAAGAAGCGGACAGGCTAACGGCACACAGCCAATCTCATAAGGACTGAAAGTGCCCTCAACCATCACCGAGCGGCGCAGCGAGCCGAATATCAGATGGTCGATAGCGATAATCAGCAGTAATATTCCCCCGGCAAGCTGCAAATCAGCTAACTGAATGTGAAAGACGTAGTTCAGTACTGCTCTGCCGGCAAATGAAAAGCCCAACAGGATAAGCACACCAACGACTACAGCGATATTGAAGGCCTTTTGACTCTGACCATTGGGCGTATGCTCGGCAATATGGAGCAATATCGGAATATTGCCTATCGGGTCAACAATGGCAAACAGCGCTAAAATCGCTTCAACGTAGGACATTTTATTTTTATCACTTTCTTTAGTTTTTTATGACGAGGCCTTTTTGATAATCGGCTGTTTTGCGACGGAGGCTGAAGTGGATTTTTGATTCGTTTTTGCTGGGGGGCATAAGTCAGGACAGGAATTTCAAAAGACAAAAACAAAATCCCCCGATTTCGGGGGATTTTGCTATCGCCTGTCTTCAATTTTGCTATCGCAGATAGTTATTAGGGGGCACCGTATAGTTCCTGAGCGCCAGAAATATCGCCTTCCTCCAGAGAGCACTTCTTAGTTTCACCCGTCTTTGAGTAGCCATACATGGTTAGCTCACTGTATATCTCATCATACAGGTCATCTAAACCTGCCGGATGACCAAACTCATGCGTAGCGATATTCTGGATGTCAAAGGCTCTGTCTTTTTTACCCGGGTCAATGCCCCAATTGTGGAACGTGTTGAAGACGATGTCAACCTCATAGATTATCATAGTGGCCGGGTCATACCACATTACCGCTACTGCGATGTAATCCCGGGGTATGAACTTGACCCAGGAAATGGTGTTCTCACCATCTTCGGCATACCAGCTTTCTGTGGTCGTGCCAGCATAACTGAACAAATCGTCAGCAGTTACTACATCCCAGGCTTCAACGGCACTGTTGACTGCCGCAACCGGGTCTCCAGCAGTGACCAAGCCCACATTAGGGTTAATATGGTAGGCGAGAGTGTCAGCTAAATAACCACCCCAGAATTCGTAATATGTGTTGTCTTTTGGCTCTTCTGGTTCTTTGGGTGGTTTCCCCGGCGGCTTATCAGGCTTCCCCGGTTTATCAGGTGCTACAGGGTGCACGAAGATAATCTGTTTCAATTTTTCAGGCCGGCCTGCCTTATCCGGTTTTGCTGCCATCAGCCCAGCAGCTACAACTGAGATCACAAGGAAGCTGACTAAAATAACTATCAAAATTTTAGTTTTCATAATATTTTTCCTTTCTTAAATGCGTTCTTTCGCAACAAATAAAGTATATATTCCCAACTTTGGCTCCAAAAGTTTTATCTAAAGTATATTATCGAATTAAACTGCAAAAGTCAATGAATTTATCTGGATATTTCGTAAATTTCTGGCAAGGGCAGGCCTGGACCGGCTTTTGACCGGGTCAGGACAGGAATTTCAAAATGATATTCTTGTAATACTCTACCGCTTTTTCTACATCGCTGATGTCAATATATTCGTCCGGCTTATGGGCAAGCTCCGGCTTGCCCGGCCCGAAAATCACCACCGGTGCGCCCAGCGAAGCAAAATAAGGCCCATCCGTCGTAAAGCCTACCGCACAAGTTTCGTTAATACCGACAGCGGAGCAAAAGTCCCTGACAAAATCACAGCGACAATCGGTTTCCAGTGCCCCAACTTCTCGTACAATGGAAACTTGCGCCTCGAACTGAGGATTTTTTCGTTTTAATTTCGCAAACATTTTTTCAAAATCGGCAATAATGGCCTGACGATTTTGCGCAGGCAAAGTGCGAATATCTATCCCGATATCGCACTTGTCCGGAACAACGTTAATTGCCTTACCGCCGGTGATTGTATTGATACTCATAGAGCACCCGCCCAATAGCTCGTGCGGCTCGAAGGCAATCTTGTAATTTTCCAGCTCGCCTAAAAGGGCCTTCATCGAAGCTATCGCATTCACTCCCAATTGTGGCGTCGAGCCGTGAGCGGCTTTGCCTTTCGTCGTTACTTTAAGCCACAACATTCCGCGGTGCGCGGTGATAATCTCAAAATCCGTCGGCTCAGGGATAACCACGCCGACAAATTCAGGCATCCCCCCGAAATTGCGAACAAATCTCTTCGTCCCGCAGCTATCGGTCTCTTCGCCCGCAGCGCCAAAAAGTATAATATCGCCTCCCAGCTTCGTCCCGGAATCGGCAATCTCACCGATAGCAGTAACGGCTGCGGCAATCCCGCCCTTCATATCCGCCGAGCCCCTGCCGTGAATTTTGCCGTCGCTTTCGACCGCCGCAAAGGCAGGGTATTTCCAGCTTGCTTCGCCGGCCCCGACAACGTCAAGATGACAGGCAAATAGAAGCGCACCCTTGCGTCCGGCCGAGGTTACCAGGGTGGTAATGTTTGCCCTGGCTCCATCCCAGCTGTCTATACGCGAATCTATCCCTGACCGGCCAAGCTCGGCTGAAATTATCTCTGCCGCAGCCAATTCACCCTTCTGGGCGGTCGTTTCGACGCCAATGAGCTTTCTCAACAGCTTTTTCATAGCGAAGCAATTATACAACCAACCGACCCAAAAGAAAAAATAGAAAATTTTTGTTGCAGACTAAAATATAAATGAACATAATACGGGGCTTAAGATTTTTAGGGCCGGCGAAGGAGCGTAAATGGGACCTGTATTGGATGGGTTGATAAAACTTCAAAGCGTTGAAAATCGCCTGCGGGCCGCCAAAGCAAAACTGGCAAGATGTAGAAGAAATGTAATTATCCAGGAAAATCAAGTCAGAAGCCTCCAGAACGCCCTCGAAGCCAAAAAGGAAGAGGTTCAGCTCACCAAGATACAGTCCGACCGCCTCGAATTGGAGCTCAGGACCAAGGATGAAGCAATAGCCAGGTTAAGAGCATCACTCAATACCGCAAAAACAAACAAGGAATATGCCGCAGTCCTCACACAGCTCAATACGACCAAAGCCGATAATTCCAAAATCGAAACCCAGATTCTGGAATTGTTGAGAGATATTGAGGAGGACGAAGACGAAAGCGGAAAAATACAAAACCAGATAGACGAGCAAAAACAGACGCTTGAGCAGACCCGAAAAGAAACCGAGCTCCTGACGACTAAATACCAGGCCGAAATCGAAGAAATCCAGGCTGAATGGGACCAGCTTGCACAGACCATACCGGACGGGCCGCTGCAGGTTTTCAAACGCGTCGCAGAAACATACGATGGCGAAGCGATGGCAGTGATTGGCCGGCAGGAGGGTAAAACAGGGGGCTATACCTGTGGGGGATGCTTTATGGGCATCACCGCTGAGTCCGTTAATTTGCTTATGACTAAAGATGACATACTCCGCTGTCCAAACTGCACAAGAATACTTTTTCTTGAAACCGAAAAAGGATACTTGACACCTGATGCCTGACGCTCGCCCAGCCCATAGGATGGGCGGGGCTCAGGCATCGAAACACGAGATGCGGGATACGAGAAACGAAGTAATTGCTTATATAGATGGCGGCAGCAGAGGAAACCCGGGGCCGGCCGCTGCCGGCTTTACCTTAACCGACTCTGCCGGAACTCAATTGCAGGCAAAGGCATTCTTCC
>JAUVYZ010000203.1 GCA_030602845.1 Phycisphaerae bacterium
GCTCAGGGTTTTGGTGGGTAGGCTTCTTAATTGGACTTGAGACCGTCTTCTTAACAGCTAAAGTGGCTTTGCCGACGCCTTTAGCAGTTGCTTTTGTAACGGTGGATGCGCCGTCTGCTGTCTTTTTTACCGCTTTCCTCACCCCCCTGGCGCTCGCTTTGATACCTGCAGCAACTGTATCTTTTACGGCCTTTGTACCCTTGGCGATAGACTTCACAAAAATCCCGGCGACTTCACTTAAAGGTTTCTTTCCAAAATACCACCGCAGAAGAAGGATAAGGAAAATGTATATGAAGCCAAGACTCACAATCGCGAATGGTACAAATAGCCATGAATTCGTAAAGATTCTAAATTGAGGAAAGGTTTCAGCTATTACTTTGATTCTGCCCGCAACAAATGACATTAATAATAGAAAGACAAATATTGAATAGAATAAATTCACCAGGGCAAGAAAAATGTGATTGGCCGGGCTGCGCAGTTTGCGATAGATTTGCTTTGCTATTCCTACTGTTATAGCTATTAGAAGTGCGACGATAATCTTTTCCCAGGTCTGTTTGCTGATAGCCATAGCCACTTTCCAAATCAGGTATGTATTTTCCGTAATGTTTTAACGGAATAAGGTCAAAGCCTTCACATTTTTTCTTGTATTGTTTGTTTATATTATACTCGTGCAACCTTGTTTATGTCAAGGGATTATTGATAGTGCTTTGTAGAAAACACCGCAGATGCCATTTCGAGCGAGCCAAAGGGCGAGTCGGGAAATCTGCTTTTTAATAGATTTCTCCACTTCGCGATGCTGCGCGTCGCTTCGGTCGAAATAACTCATGCACTTTTCTACAGAGCATATTGATTCCGTCAAACGGCGCCGGATCTTCGATGTTGATTATTTGGGGGTGAGATTGCGGCGGATTCCGCCACGCAGAGACGCTCGCAACGGCGGTGCAATTATCGCGATTGCAATTCGATGGATTGACAGTATAATCTTCTCTATGTTTAAGAATATATCCATAATCGGCGATGGTGGGATGGCGACCGTTCTGGCTATCCTGCTCTGTGAAAAAAGAGATTCTTCGGCTTCGCCTCAGAACGACAAGGGACAGGGCACAATAGCAAGTGTGCGGATGTGGGGTTACGACCGTGAGCAGTTGAAGCAGATAGAATCGGCCGGTGAAAACAAAAGATTTCTGCCCGGCTATAAGCTGCCTTCGGGCAACCACGGGGAGCTGCCCCTACTGTTTGAACCTGAAGATGAGCGTATAATGGCAGGTGCCGACTTGATTGTCTCTGCTGTGCCCTGTCAGTTTATACGCCGGATTTGGGACCGGCTAAAAGAATATGTTCCTGATGGTGTCCCGATTGTCTCGGTTGCCAAAGGCATTGAGAACGATACGCTGCTGCGTCCGACTCAAATACTTGCCGACGTGCTGGGCGAAAAACGAGGGACGAGCGACGAGGGACGAGCGACGAGATATGCTGTGTTCTCCGGGCCTACGATTGCCGATGAGCTGGCCAGAAGACTTCCGGCGACGGCGTGCGCCGCTTCGAGCGATGAGGGACTGGCCGAAGAGGTCCAGTACACTTTCAATTGTTCCTGGCTGCGCGTTTATACTAATACCGACGTTGTCGGCGTTGAATTGGCTGCGGCTTGCAAGAACATTATTGCTATTGCCGCAGGAATTATAGACGGGATGGGGGCCGGCGATAACGCAAAGGCGGCCCTATTGTGCAAGGGACTTGCCGAGATAACCAGATTAGGGGTGGCGATGGGGGCAAGGCCTCAGACGTTTGCAGGATTAACCGGTCTCGGTGATTTGGTGACAACCTGCATTTCGCCGAAGGGAAGAAACCGCTCGTTCGGCGAAAGGATAGGCAAAGGGCAAAGTATAGAGCAAGCGCAAAAGGCCACCGAATCGGTTATCGAAGGCATTGCCACCTGCAAATCGGTTATTGCGCTTGCGGGCCGATATAATGTTGAGATGCCCATTACGCAGGCAGTCTATGAAGTGCTGTTTGAGAACAAGGCGATACAAACGGCAGTTGCCGATTTGATGAAAAGGCAGTTGAAAGCTGAGTGAATCGGATGCAGAGGCACAGATTGCGCAGATTTCGCTGATTTAATCGACGTAGAAAATTTCCCATTTCTTAAAGATTTGCCACGGTGAGTGTTGTCCTGTATTGGGGGGCTTAATATCTAAAAATAGGCGTAAAAGTTTGTCCTATAAGGTTTATTTTTTTGCTCATCCGATAAAATTTCGACGCGCTGCAATACCCTTTTGAAAAGGGAAAACTTTACTTTATTCGGAAAATTTGTTGTTTTGAAAAAGTTTTTTCCCGCTTCAAAGCGTTTTGCAGACGTCTGTAAGCCGAAACTGTTATGAATTTATCTCCGGTCAGCAGTTAAAATCGCAGATTTTATCGGCAGTGGAATCAGTTTTTTGCGGCACTTTGCAGAACAACGTCCGAATATTTTTGCTCACGTTTGGCGGGTCAGGGGGCTGTTTCTTATATTTTAATTAGTTCCGCACCAATCGAGCTCAGCTCATGCCTAATTGGTGCGGGATGCGCCCAAGTAATTTAATGCGGGTATCAACTTTGAACGATGATGAGATTAGGGTCAGGGAGTCCATTTGGTGAGCTGTCGGAAGATGGGAGCCCGCACAAGTGTTAGAGGCGTGAATGGTGATAGCGGATGCGCTTTTGTGGGTGGAATTGATATGCTTTGGTTTTTGAAAAACCGCACATATTCGATTGGTGTGGATGTGGGACGAGACAGCCTGAAGCTGGTCCAGCTTGGGGAAAACGGAGGTCATATAAGTGTAATTGCCGGCGGCAGTGAAAATCGGCCCAAGAATGTCAATGCCGGCAGCGCCAGTTGGCAAAGATGGGCCATCGAAACTATACGTAAATTGACAGCAAACGGAAGATTTCGGGGCAGAGAGGCGATAGCGGCTCTACCGGCAAGTGAGCTGTTTATTGACCATATAAGAATGCCGAGGGTAGATAACGATAAACTGCCGGATGCTATCTGCTCAAAGATAAAACAAAAATTGCCGTTTGAACCTGATGACGCAATGATAAAGTACATTCCGACGGAGGAGGACAACGTTCTGGTGATAGCTGCTGAGCGCAAGATTATTGATAGACATCTGGCGGTGTACGAAAAGGCCGGTCTGACGATTAAGTCTATTGGTGTTTGGCCGGTAGCACTAACGAACAGCTATACGAGGTTTTTTGCCAGGCGCAAAACGGATGTTAAAGCGGTTGCGATGCTGCTTGATATAGAGGCGAACTGTACGAATGTTGTAATTTGTCGCCATAAGGCACTACTTTTTGCTCGTTCGATACCAATAGGAGCCAAGCAGCTCGATGGGGATGAAATAGTAGCGAGATTGGTATTGGAGTTGGCTTCCTGCAGACGGCACTTCGCCTCGATGTACCCAAAGGCCCAGGTAGAGCGTTTGCTTTTCCTTTCGGGTCAGGCTGTAGATAAAGACATATGCACGACAATAGCGAAGCAATTGGAAATGCCGGCTCAGACGGCTGATTGTCTGGCAGCAGTGAAAATGCCTAATCCCTGTCGTTCGGGGAGGGACCCCAAACGCCCGGAAGAGCGTTTGGGGCTGCCGATAGAGAGAAGGAATTGTCGAGTCAATTGGGCTACCGCCTTCGGGCTTAGCTTGTCATAGGTATAAGAGAGGGTGAGTTAAAAAATGCTTAATATAAATTTTGTGCCTGATGATTACACGCAAAGCAGCGAATCTCGCAGAACAAACTTGCTTTATCTTGTGTTGCTTGGGGTAGTAATGGCGGTATTGGGCGGTTCGTTTCTGACTATCAAGCTTCGCCAGCGTTCCTTCAGAGCGAAGGGAGGACTTGTAAATGCAAAAATGGTCCGGGCACAAGAGGCCATAAGACAATTTGAGGAGCTTCAAACAAAGCGCAAGGTGATGATGAAGACGGCTCTTACCATTGCGGAACTGCTTGAACCGGTGCCGAGAAGTGTTTTGTTGGCATCGTTGACGAATAACCTGCCGCCGGGGGTGTCGCTTTTACGACTGAGCCTGGTTCAGAAGGAGCCGAAGCAGGCCAGACGTGTTGCCGGGGCAGCCAATAAATACAGGGAAGCGCAAGCCAAAAAGGCGACGGCAGCTCAGGCGGAAGTGTCACGAGAGAAATTGTTGGAGACGCATATAGATATTGGAGGCATGGCTGCGAGTGACCGTCAAGTTGCCGCTTATATTGAGCGGCTGAGCAGTTCAAGTTTGCTGTACAATGTGATGCTGGTAGAATCAAAAGAATATAAAATCGAAGATATGACATACAGGCAATTCAAGTTGACGGCAATGGTTAGAAAAGACGTTCAACTTAGTAGTCAAGACGTTGAGAGAATTAGAACAAAAGCTGAGAGTTCAATATGGAATTTTTAATGCTGATATTGGGTAATGGTT
>JAUVYZ010000123.1 GCA_030602845.1 Phycisphaerae bacterium
CGAAGAAGCGTTCGATAAGTTTATCGAAGGCACTTACGCCGGTCAGTACCAGGAAATGCTCATTGAAGAATTTAATCAGTATCTGCCTGAAGACCCACCCTGGACCAAATAGTTACTGTACTAAGTATCGTAAGAAAGAGCAAACAAAAACAATAGATAATAAGGAGACAAATACAATGTCAAAAGCTGATATTGGTCTGATCGGCCTGGCGGTTATGGGCGAAAACCTCATCCTTAATATGGAAAGCAAAGGCTTTACGGTCGCCTGTTATAACCGCACCGTTTCCAAAGTTGATAATTTCATCAATGGTCGTGCCAAAGGCAAAAACATCATCGGCTGCAAATCAATCGAAGAGCTGGCCGAAAACCTAAACAAGCCGCGCAAGATTATGCTGATGGTAAAGGCCGGCAAGCCGGTCGATGACTTTATCGAGCAGCTCCTGCCCCATCTCGAAGACGGTGACATCATCATCGATGGCGGCAACAGCCATTTCCCAGATACCATCCGCCGTACCGAGCATGTCGAAAGCAAAGGCAAACTCTACATCGGTACCGGCGTATCCGGCGGCGAAGAAGGAGCACTGCGAGGCCCTTCGATTATGCCTGGCGGCTCACCTGCAGCCTGGCAGCATGTAAAACCCATCTTTCAGAGTATTGCAGCTAAGGCTCCCGATGGTCAGCCTTGCTGTGAATGGATGGGTGAAAATGGCGCCGGCCACTTCGTCAAGATGACACACAACGGCATCGAGTACGGCGACATGCAGATGATATGCGAGACGTACCAGATGATGAAGGAAGGTCTCGGCATGACCAACCAGGAAATGCACGAGGTCTTTGCTAAGTGGAACAAGGGTGAGCTCAACTCATATCTCATTGAGATAACCCGGGACATTCTCGGTTACAAGGACGAAGACGGCAACGAGGTTATCGACCTTATCCTTGATACCGCCGGCCAGAAGGGGACCGGCAAGTGGACCGGCATTGAGGCCCTGAATCTGGGCCAGCCCCTGACGCTCATCGGCGAGGCCGTTTTTGCTCGCTGCCTCTCCGCCTTAAAAAAAGAGCGCCTCGCCGCATCCAAAATCCTCAAAGGACCAAGGGCCAAGTTCAGAGGCGAGCCGAGCAAATCCATCGAAGACCTCAGAGCCGCATTGTACGCGTCAAAGATTGTCAGCTATGCCCAGGGTTATCAACTGTTGCGTGCCGCCGCCAAAGAACATAATTGGAACTTGAATTACGGCGGCATTGCATCGATCTGGCGGGGTGGCTGCATCATCCGCTCAGCCTTTCTTAGCAAAATAAAAGAAGCCTTCGACAAAAACCCTGATCTGGAAAATCTGCTGCTTGACCCGTTCTTCAAGCGTGCCGTGGCAAAAGGCCAAGCTTCCTGGCGGCGAGTGGTTAACACAGCAGTCAAGCTCGGTATCCCGACCCCTGCTATGAGTTCTGCTTTGGCTTTTTACGATGGCTATCGCCATGAGCGGCTGCCTGCAAATCTGCTGCAGGCCCAGCGAGATTACTTCGGCGCCCATACCTACGAGCGTGTGGACAAAGCGCGTGGCGAATTTTTCCATACGAACTGGACCGGCCGCGGCGGAACCACCGCATCATCAACATATACGGCTTAAACCGGCACAAAAACAAAAGGAAGTAAAATAAAAAAATTCCTGACGAAAGATTTTCTGCTGCAAACGGAAACTGCGAGGCTTTTATATCACGAACACACTGCAAATACGTCCGGCCTCTGGTCCAGGGCGAGGCACCCATCACCGTAGGCGAGGATGGCCTGCCCGTGTTTATGAGATTCAAACGCAAACCGCTGGAAAAGAAATTGCCAAAGCACCTTTAATCGAGAAGGATAAAAAAATGAAAGAGCTGTTTGACATTACGGGCAAAGTTATCACTATTACCGGAGCCGGCGGTGTTCTTTGCGGCACAATGGCCAGGGCACTTGCCGGTGCCGGAGCAAAAATCGCCGTTCTGGACATATTCGAAGAAGCAGCAGTCAAAGTCGCCGATGAAATCAAATCAAATAACGGAACTGCCGTTGCGATTAAATGTGATGTGTTAGATAAAAAGAGTCTGGAGCGCGCCCGCGAGAAAACCATAGCCGAGCTCGGCCAGGTTGACATACTGATTAACGGCGCCGGCGGCAACAAAAAGGAAGCTACGACAACGCCTGATATGAAATTTTTCGATTTGCCGGCCGATGCAATTCGGTTCGTATTCGACCTGAATTTTTTGGGTACGTTTTTGCCGACCCAGGTCTTTGCAAGGGACATGGCTGAAAGAGGCCAGGGCGTGATATTGAATGTTTCGAGTATGAATGCGTTTCGTCCCTTGACGAAGATAGCTGCCTACTCAGCGGCGAAAGCCGCCGTGAGCAATTTCACGCAATGGCTGGCGGTGCACTTATGTCAAAACTATTCCAAAGACATTCGCGTCAATGCAATTGCACCGGGTTTTTTTCTGACCGAACAAAACCGGTTCCTCCTGACCGATGAGAAAACCGGCGAGCTGACCGCCCGCGGCAAGACAATCATCGACCATACGCCGATGGGAAGATTCGGTGAGCCGAAAGAGCTGATTGGAACGGTTATGTGGCTGCTAAGCGATGCAGCGAAATTCGTTACCGGAGTTGTCGTCCCCGTGGACGGCGGCTTCTCAGCTTTCAGCGGAGTGTAAATCTTTATTTTCAGGGGAGCAAAATGACTGATGTTGACCCGGCAAAACCACTAAAGGATTTTAGACCAAAAAAAAGTTTCTTCGTCGGCATCGATTCGGACGGCTGCGCCTTCGATACGATGGGAATCAAACAGCGGGAATGCTTTTGTCCCTGGCTGATTGGCTATTTCGGCCTGCAGTCGGTAGCCCAGGCGGCACGCGAATGCAAGGAATTTGCGGACCTGTTTTCCAAAACGCGCGGCTTTAACCGGCATAAAACAACCAAGCGCATCATAGCAGAGCTGCTGCCGTCTCATCCGATGGTCAAGGCCAGAAATTTCCAGGTCCCGCAATTTCCGCACTATTTTGCGTGGGTCGATGACCCCAACAGTTTACTTAGTAACGATGGGCTTAAACGCGCCATTGGGGAAACCTCAAATCCGGACGCCAGAGGTGAGCTGGAAAATGCGCTGGCGTGGAGTGAACGAGTCAATGCGGCCATAAAAGACATTGTTAAAGGAATGCCGCCGTTTCCGTTTGTTCGCGAAAGTCTGGAAAAAATCACACCGCCAGCTGACGTTATCGTTGTCTCTGCTACACCCTGCGAGGCACTTACGAGAGAGTGGCAAGAGCACAACATCGCCAAATACGCCGAGGTCATAGCGGGCCTGGAAATGGGCAAAAAAGCTGAGCATCTAAATTATGCCACAAAGGGCAGGTATGAAAAGAACCACATCTTAATG
The DNA here is from genome assembly GCA_030602845.1 of Phycisphaerae bacterium. GTDB lineage: Bacteria > Planctomycetota > Phycisphaerae > Sedimentisphaerales > Anaerobacaceae > JAUVYQ01. The sequence continues at coordinate 3,408 of JAUVYZ010000123.1, forward strand.
GTCGGCGATGCGCCGGGCGATATGAAAGCTGCCAGGGCCAACGACGCCCTGTTTTATCCGATTAATCCCGGTGATGAGGCCCAGAGCTGGAAGAGATTCCACGATGAAGCATTTGATAAATTCATCAACGGCCAATACGCCGGCATCTATGAGGAAAAAGTAATCGCCGAATTTGATAAATACCTGCCCGAAACACCCCCCTGGAAAAAGTAAGAATCGTGAATAGTGAATCGAACCACGGATTACGAGCAACAAATTAGAAATGGTAATTGAACGGCAAAACAAAGATGGTTACATTGGAAACGACCAGGCCCAGGAAGCAATTGCCGAGTTCTTTGCGCAAAACGACTATGCCGGCAAGCGAATTCTGGTGTTAATTCCCGATAATACCCGTTCCGGGCCGGCAGGTGACATATTCAAAATCATTTTTGGTTGTCTGGAACAAAAGGCAAAGGCCATCGATTGTTTAGTTGCGCTCGGGACCCATCAACCTATGAGCGAGGAGCAAATCTGTACACGGCTTAGTATGACACCGGACGAGCGAAAAAGCAAATACGCATCGGTAAAACTCTTCAACCACGAATGGGAAAAGCCCGAAACGTTCACTTCCATCGGGAAAATCTCCGCCGACGAAATCCACCGGATAAGCGGCGGTCTGTTTCGAGAAGAAGTCGATATCACAATCAATAAACTGATTTTTGATTATGATGAATTTTTCATTTTAGGCCCCGTCTTCCCGCACGAAGTCGTGGGCTTTTCCGGAGGACATAAGTATATCTTTCCCGGAATCGCAGGCGACGATATTATAAACTTCTTTCACTGGCTCAGTGCCGTGGTCACAAACCCGGTGATAAACGGCAACAAGTGGACGCCGCCGCGTCAGGTGGTTGAAAAAGCAGCTTCGTTTATAAAAATGCCACGGAAATTATTTGCCATAGTGGCCGTGCAAAATATGCTCAAGGGAATATTCATCGGCGATTGCACAGAGGCCTGGGAAAAAGCTGCCGACCTGTCCAGGGACGTCCATATCATTTATAAAGACAAAACATACAAAAAAATTCTCGGACAAACAGCGAAGATGTACGAGGACATCTGGACTGCCGGCAAGGTGATGTACAAACTTGAACCGATACTCGCCGACGGCGGAACACTGATTATCTATGCCCCGCATATCACCGAGATTTCCTATACACACGGCAAAATTATCGATAAAATCGGCTATCATACGCGCGATTATTTCCTTAAGCGAATGGACAAATTCGCCGGTATCCCGCGGGCAGCGATAGCGCATTCTACACACGTTAAAGGCATCGGCACATACATCAACGGCGTCGAAAAGCCCAGGGCCAACGTCGTCCTCGCCACCGGCATCAGCAGGGAACGATGTCGAAGGGTAAATCTGGGTTATATGAATCCGGACCAGATTGATATAGCTAATTATGAAAACAAGGAAGAAAAAGGCATCCTGCTCGTGCACAACGCAGGCGAAATATTACATAGATTGTCGGACGGACATATACCGACTATTCCGAATCAATAATCAATTTTAGAAGGAGCAGCGCAAAATGGCAAAAGCAGACATTGGACTCTGGGGCCTGGCTGTAATGGGTGAAAACCTCATCCTCAATATGGAAAGCAAGGGCTTTACCGTGTCGGCCTTTAACCGCACGACGGAGAAAACCAGAAGGTTCGCCCAAGGCAGGGCAAAAGGCAAAAACATCATCCCCGCCTACGAGGTAAAAGATTTTATCGACTCGATAGCCCCGCCTCGGAAAGTGATGATTATGGTCAAGGCCGGCAAGCCCGTCGATATGGTCATCGAGAAGATTCTGCCCTTTATGGACAAGGGCGATATTATCATCGACGGCGGTAACAGTCATTTCCCCGATACGATTAGACGATGCAAACAAATCGAAGAAAAAGGACTGCTCTATATCGGCACAGGCGTATCGGGGGGCGAAGAAGGCGCACTGAAAGGGCCGGCGATTATGCCCGGCGGCTCACCAAAGGCGTGGGAAAGCGTAAAGCCCATCTTCCAGAAAATCGCGGCGCATACCGACGACGGCGACCCCTGTTGCGATTGGGTCGGAGAAAACGGCGCCGGACACTTCGTCAAAATGGTCCACAACGGTATCGAGTATGGCGATATGCAGATGATATGCGAGAGCTACCAGATGATGAAAGCAGGACTCGGAATGACCAACCAGCAGATACACGAGGTTTTCACCGAGTGGAACAAAGGCGAGCTCGATTCGTACCTTATCGAGATTACGCGGGACATAATCGGCTATAAGGATGAAGACGGCAGCGAGGTCATCGACCTTATCCTCGACACCGCCGGGCAGAAGGGTACCGGCAAATGGACCGCCATTGAGGCCCTGAACCTCGGCCAGCCCTTGACGCTCATCGGCGAGGCGGTTTTCGCACGCTGCCTGTCGGCCCTGAAAGAAGAACGCGTTGCAGCATCCGCGGTTCTCACCGGCCCGAAGCCGAACTTCACCGGCGACAAAAAAGCCCTCATCAACGACCTGCGCCAGGCCCTGTACGCCTCGAAAATCGGCAGCTACGCCCAGGGCTATCAGCTTATGCGCGCCGCCGCAAAAGAATATAACTGGAACCTGAACAACGGCGGAATCGCCCTGATATGGCGCGGCGGCTGCATCATTCGCTCCGTCTTTTTGGGCAAAATAAAGGAAGCATTCGACAAACACCCGGATTTGGTCAACCTGCTGCTCGACCCGTTCTTCAAAGATGCAGTCGAGAAAGCACAACCCGCCTGGCGCCGCGTCGTTACAACGGCGGTCCAGATGGGTATTCCGATGCCCGCTATGAGTTCAGCGCTGGCCTACTACGACGGCTATCGCAGTGGTCGGCTGCCCGCTAATCT
>JAUVYZ010000001.1 GCA_030602845.1 Phycisphaerae bacterium
CTCCCGGGTGAAAGACAATACGCCTTCATGGCTTTCTCAAAGGGTTTCTGCTTATCTTTAACTTCCTGTTTTAATTTGTCGATTCTCCCTCTAAAAGGCTTGCCGGCCTCCAGTTCCTCCGCGAGAAGCCTTTTCCTGTCGGCTTCATACTTATCCACCAGCTTAGCTCGCTCTTTGGGGTCGGTGATTTTGGCTATCTCAATAAGGGCTTGATGCCGGGCAATCTGATTCCTGGCATACGTAATATTACTGTTGATACCACGTATCCTCTCGTCATCAAAAGCAGCTTGTTTGAACCAGCTAATCTTTGCACGGATTGGCCTGAGCCGCTCGTCCAGATCGCTGGTGGCTGCTTTCATCTCACCCATGATTTTTTCGAACTGATTATACGTGTGCAGACTCTCAGAAACCAAGCCGCTAACGTCAGCATCCTGTACAGCACAGGCACCTGCTGCGATGAAAAACATGATTCCCACTTGAACGGTAAGGACACGCATGATTTACCCTCATCCGCTATTTTTGTTCGGTATGATGAAGTGGTCAGGCACAGGAAATGCCGAGCATAAAAGCAGAGCTTCTTTGCCTACCTCCTCGATTACCGATTCGTTATCGATATTTTCAACGACTTTGTTTATGAAGCCGGCAATTTGCTCGGCCTCCGGCTCCTTCATTCCGCGGGTGGTAATTGCCGGGGTGCCCATACGCAGTCCACTGGGGTTAGATGGATGAGCCGGGTCTAAAGGTGTGGTGTTATAATTAGTAACAATTCTTGCCCTGTCCAGTGCTTTTGCCAGTTTTTTGCCGGAGATGTTTTTATTTCGAAGGTCGATTAAGATTAAATGATTGTCGGTTCCGCCTGATGAAAGGTTAAACCCGTATTCGAGCAGCTTCTCGGCCAGCACTTTTGCATTTTTGACAATCTGTTTTGCGTAGGTGATAAACTCCGGCGTATCGGCTTCAGCCAGTGCTACGGCGATGGCGGTTAATGTGTGCATATGCGGGCCGCCCTGCAAGCCCGGAAAGACGGCTTTGTCCACATTTTCTGCGTGTTCTGCTTTGCAAAGTAACATTCCGCCACGAGGTCCCCGCAGTGTCTTGTGCGTCGTGGTTGATACAATGTCGGCGTAGGGCACCGGGCTTTTGTGTATGCCGGCTACAACAAGGCCGGCAATGTGGGCAATATCACTGACGTGATATGCACCCACCTTTTGAGCAATCTGGCCGAATATTTCAAAATCAATCTCGCGAGGATAGGCCGTGGCGCCGGAGATGATGATTCCGGGTTTGTGTTTTTTTGCGAGCTCTTCAATCCGGTTATAGTCAAATCTGCCGGTGTCGGGGTTGACTGTATATTGGACAGAATTAAATACTTTACTTGTTACACTGACTTTCCAACCGTGCGTGAGATGCCCGCCGTGGGGGAGAGACAGGCCCATAATCGTATCGCCGGGTTGAACCAGAGCCAGATATGCGGCCCAGTTTGCTACTGAGCCGGAATAGGGCTGGACGTTTGCGTGGTCGGCCTTGAATATTTTTTTTGCCCGGTCCTGGGCCATTTTTTCGATAAGGTCGGTTACCTGCTGGCCCTCATAGTATCGTTTGTTGGGGTAGCCTTCGGCATATTTGTTTGTAAGGCAGCTTCCGCTGGCCAACATTACGGCCCTGGACACGTAGTTTTCCGATGGGATAAGGCGAATTGAGCCGCTTTCGCGTGCCCTTTCCTGCCTTACAAGCTCGTAAATCTGCGGGTCATACAGCTCAAGAGCATTTACCATATTGGTTCTCCATAAACTTGTATCTGGTGTTTCGTATCTCGCGTCCAGCTTCAAGAAATACGCTTCAGGGTATATATCACAGCTTCACTTTTTATACAAGTTTTTATTTGTTGACAAATTTGAGCGTCGGATTAGGATAAGCGGGTTAAATGAGGCGTTAGAAAAAGGAACCGGTTAAAAGGTATGGAAGAAAAAGGTATAGGAGAGTCTATTAAGGCGGCGGTTTTCTTTGAAAGAGCCCGAAAGGTGGCGGAGACAAATAACTTCGATTACGCTATCGATATGTACCTCGAAGGGCTGCGATGTACGCCGGAGGCGCTGCAGCACGGGCATATACCGCTTTACGAATTGGCGCTGGTCAGGCAGGGAAAAGGCGGCAAGAAGCCGTCAATGATGGAAAGAATGAAGCGTCTGCGAGGTAAAACGCCGCTCGAGCAGATGCTTAACGCCGAGTACCTTTTCGCCAAGGACCCCGGGCATTTGCCGTATGCCGAGCATATACTAAAAGCTGCGGTGGCAGGCGATTACAAGCAGACGGCCAAGTGGATTGCTGATTTGGTGTTTCAGGGAAATAATGCTGCGCGAAGACCATCTTTACAAACATATCTCCTGTTAAAAGATTCGTACAAAACCATTGGTGAATTCGACAGGGCGATTATAGCGTGCCAACATGCCTCTCGTCTTAAACCGGAGGACGGCGACTTGGCGGACGAGTTCAAGAACCTCACAGCCGAGCTGACTGTTGCCAGGGGCAGGTATGACCAGGAGGGTGATTTCAGGCAGTCCATCAAGGATCGGGAGGCGCAGGAAAAACTTCACGCGCAGGAGGGTGTTGTCAAGACGGAGGATTACCGGATGTTGGCGGTTGAAGAGGCCAGAAAAGGACTGGCCGAGGACCCAAATCTGCCGAAGCACATATTAAATTTGGCGCAGGCGCTGTCGGATTTGCGAAACGACGAAGCTGAGAATGAAGCGATAGAGCTGCTGGAAAATGCGTATAAAAGTAAAAGCGATTTTAGCTTTAAGCAGCGGGCGGGGCTGTTCAGAATAAAACAGCTCAAACGCAAGGTAAGAGCGGCGAAAGCAGCTCTTGAGACTAAGCCGGACGAGGCGCAAGCCAGGGCTAAGGTCGCAGAATTGTCGGCGCAGCTAAACAGCACTGAATTAGAGCACTATCGGCTCTGCGTGGAGAACTACCCGACCGACCTGCAGGCCAAGTACGAATATGGTGTTCGTCTGGTTCGGGATAAACGGTATGACGATGCAATACCTTTGTTCCAGGAGGCGCAGAAAGACCCGCGACGAAAGATTTCATCGATGGATAAAATCGGCTACTGCTTTTATATGAAGGGCTGGTATGCAGACGCAATCGATGTTTTTAGCCGGGCGATAGAGGCCCACGAGATAAAAGATGACGGTGTCGCCAAGGAATTGCGGTACAATCTGGCCTGCTCTTATGAGCAGCAGGGTGATACGGAAAAGGCGCTGGAGATTTATCGGAAAATTGCCCAGCTTGATTTTGGATACAAGGATGTCCGCCAGCGAGTAGATAAGTTGAGAAGGAAGGGGACTGAGCCAAGGTCCCAGTAAATGTTTATGAGTGTTTGTAAATGAAGCAGCGATGGTTTTTTAGGAGACTATAGTGGCACATTCGTTATCAGCGAAAAAAAGAGTGAAACAAAATGCCAAAAGAAGGACGATTAATCGCGCACGTAAGAGCCAGGTAAAGACACAAATCAAGCATTTTGAGACGGCTTCGAGCGGCGGTGACATAGAAGCGGCGAGCGAGCAATACCAGCTCATTGTCCGCAAGCTGGACAAAACCGCAGCTACCAGCACAATGCATAAAAGGACTGCCGCACGAAAGAAATCACGTCTTGCCAGGCGACTTAACAGTCTCAAGGCAAAAAAGGGGTAAAACGTCACCTATGAGCCGCAAGACGTTAGACGACAATCATAAATATTGTGTCGGTCGTGGCATAAGAGGTGCAGAGAAGGGTCGCGACCGGCGACAGAATCACAGTTAGATTTGGAGGTGTAAAGAAATGGATACACGCTTTATTACAGGTGTGCTGCTGAGATGTTTCATATATAGCTTTGTGCTGCTGCTGATTTGGTTTGTATTGTTCTTAGCCGCAGGTGGGTGGATGTATTATTTTCATAGCGCGATGTTCGACATAACCCTGCACGAGTTCGATGTAATGAATTACTGTGGGATGGGACTGCTCAAGATACTTGTGTTTGTGGGCTTCCTCATTCCATATATAGCAATTCGATTGACCGCCAAGAAGCAAAATTCGTCTAATTAGTCGATTAAGCGGAGGTTTTCGCTTCGCAAAGCCGCCGCTGAGCTCAAATGTTCGATGCTATGAAAAGAATTCTGATTTTGCTTCTTCTGGGTCTGGCAGGTTGCCAGATGGCTGGCCATGCAACCAAAAACCCAGTCTCAGCGGAAGTATACGAAAGATGGCGGAAGGACAATTCGTACTATGCGTTGATCGAGATCATCGATGTGCACCTCGACCGTCCGGACTGGAGCCGAGCGACCAAGCAGGATGTTCTCAAGCATCTCGGCAAGCCAAATTGGCAGACCATCAACCAAGATCCAGAGAGAGAATGGGGCTACCAAGGCATGAGGCACGTGCCTTATCAGAACAAGGCGATCTTCGAATTCAATGACCAGGGCGAGTTGATTGAAATCTACTGGCTCTCAGAATGAGAACATTGAGCGGCCCGCGTGATTACCGCGGCTGCGGGGCTATCTTGTTGGACAGGACAATGCTTGGCAAGAAGGTATTCTTTACAGGTTTTTTTCTTGGGCTATTTGTCGCCGATGTAGTATCGGGCGCAAACACGAATCTTAATGCGGCAATTAACTTCTCCGGGATTAAGTCCCCTATCGTGTTACGGGGTGATTCAAGAATAGCATACCGTGACCCAGCTGGGCTCTATCACGCTGGAACATTCTATCTGTTTTATACGCTCGTGCGAACGGAAGAAGACGGCCTGATCTACTCATACACGGCCGTTAGTACATCACGCGATTTGCAGGGCTGGTCGGCGCCAAGAATCATCACGCCAAAGGGACAGCACCTGAACTTCTCAAGTCCGGGCAATGTGGTGCGTTTCGCCGACGTCTGGGTTCTGTGCCTGCAGACGTATCCGCGGCCGGAGTATCAGCGGGGTGAGAAGCTGCGCTGGGCCAATAATAAGGCCCGTTTGTTTATCATGCGGAGCAAGGACCTGCTGCGCTGGAGCGAACCCGAGCTGCTGCGTGTAAAGGGCCCGGACATACCGCTGGAAAAGATGGGGCGAATGATAGACCCGTACCTTATTGAAGACAAAGACGAGCCCGGCAAGTGGTGGTGCTTTTACAAACAACACGGGGTAAGTCTTTCGTGGTCTTACGACCTGGCGAATTGGACTTATTTCGGGCGCGCCGATAGTGGTGAAAATGTGTGCGTTCTCGTTGACGATGACGAATATGTGCTCTTTCATTCTCCCGGCAATGGCATCGGAGTCAAACGCTCGAAGGATTTGAAACAATGGCGTGATGTCAACGGCCTTATCACACTCGGCCAGAAGCAGTGGCCCTGGGCGGAAAACAGAATTACCGCGGGAGTTGTGCTGGATTTACGAAAAGAACCTCGCATCGGAAAATACCTGATGTTTTTTCATGGTGGCGGCCCAGGAAAGAAGAAGACCCAGGATAACGTGGATGCCAATTGCTCTTTAGGGATTGCATGGAGTGATGACCTAAAGAACTGGAGCTGGCCCGGAAAAGTTCCTGTCCCACAGGGCACCCCCGCCCAGAGGACGCGCCTTCGGCGAGTCGATAGTGAATAGTCGTTAGTATTTAGCACAATGAAAACCCTGGCGGAGCCAGGGTTTGTTTTTTAGAATGTGTGTGGTTGAACCCGGGTGGAGGCGTGAGGTAAACGATATGGAAGAAACCCCAAGTAAATTTGGGGCTAAACGATGATGAGAAAGGATAGTTAGATGAGAAGGGTAATGGAGAAAAAAAACAGCACATTGGTTTTTTTGATATTTTCGGTGTGCCTGGGAATCTGTCCAGTCGCAACTGGGGCGGAGGAATCGGAAGACCCGTTGGGTCAATATAATGTGGTTTGGGCGACGCCGAGTAAGGGTTCGTCGGGGTCGATGCCGATAGGTAACGGTGACATCGGGCTGAACGTCTGGGTCGAGGAAGGCGGCGACCTTCTCTTTTATATCAGTAAGACCGATGCATGGAGTGAGAACGCGCGCTTACTCAAGCTCGGGATGGTGCGAGTGAAGCTGTCGCCGAATCCCTTTGAAAAGGGGATGGCGTTTAAGCAGACTCTGAAGCTGCGCCAGGGAGAGATTGAGATAACAGCCGGGCCGGCTGAGCGAAAGGTAACGCTGCGTGTATGGGTGGATGCCAACCGGCAGGTCATACGTGTTGAAGCCGAGGGTAAACAGGACTTTAATCTTGAGACGCACCTTGAGGTATGGCGCAGAGTCAAGCGGGAACTCAAGGGAAACGAAGCGAACAGCGCTCGCGGGCTAACTCGTAACGACAAGGGCGATTATCCAATCATTGTCTATCCCGACACTATTGCGCCCGCCAAAGACAACCGCATTGTATGGTATCATCGAAATGAGAAGTCCTGTTATCCAATAACGCTTAAGAATCAACACCTCGGCGAGCTGCTGGCCAGGTATCCTGACCCGCTTATGCACCGGACGTTCGGCGGATGTATCAAAGGTGACGGCCTGAAAGCCGTTGATGATGAGACTCTTAAATCGGCCAGGCCGAGCAGGCGTTTTGCGGTTTCGATTTATCCTCTGACGGCGCGGACCAAAACCAGCGACATCTGGTTGAGAGTGCTGGAGGCACAGGTAAGGGCGGTTGAGGCGGTAGATTTGGAAACCGCGCGCGCAGCGCACAGGAAGTGGTGGGATATGTTCTGGAAGCGAAGCTGGATTTTCGTCAGCGGGGCAGAAGATGCTGAGACGGTCACGCGTGGGTATGTGCTGCAGCGGTGGATTAATGCGTGCGGCGGCCGAGGGGCTTACCCCATCAAGTTCAACGGCTCAATCTTTACGGTCGATGCCCGGATTGGTAAGGAGCATTTTGATGGTGATTATCGACGCTGGGGCGGGATGTATTGGTGGCAAAACACGCGACTTCCGTACTGGTCGATGCCGGCGTCGGGTGACTTCGATTTGATGCAGCCGTTGTTCCGGATGTACAACAATGTGCTCGGGCTGTGCAGGGACAAGACAAAGATTTACTATAAGCACGATGGCGTTTTCTTCCCGGAGACGATGTACTTCTGGGGTACAAATGGAAATTGCGATTACGGGTGGGGACATAAAGGGCCTGAAACGATTAACCAATACATCCGGCGGGAATGGCAGGGCGGAATTGAAATAGCCGCGATGATGTTAGACTACTACGCGATTACGCAAGATGAAAAGTTTCTGCGTGATATACTGCTTCTGTTGGCTGAAGAGACCATTACTTTCTTTGATGAGCACTGGGAGCGGGACGAGGAGGGCAAGATTCGCTTCGAGCCGGCCCAGTCGTTAGAGACGTGGTGGGAGTGCGTAAATCCGCTGCCGGAGGTTGCGGGGCTTCGGTATGTGCTCGGTCGGCTGCTGGAACTGCCGGCGGATTTGACGACGAGGGCGCAGCGTAAAAAATGGAAGAAGACGCTGGCGGACCTGCCGGCACTGCCGATGAAAGAAGAGAATGGCAAACATTTTGTGCTGCCTGCGGAGAAATATAGCATGAAGCGAAACCAGGAGAATCCGGAGTTGTACGCCATTTTTCCGTACCGAGTTTTTGGCGTTGGCAAGGCGGATGTGGAGATTGGTCTTGAGACATATAACCGGCGGGTGCACAAGGGGACGGGAGGTTGGTATCAGACAGCAATTCAGGCGGCGTATCTTGGCTTGAGCGGGGACGCGTCGAAATTTGTGACGAAGAATTTCTCAACCAAACACGCAGGGAGCCGGTTCCCCGCCTTCTGGGGGCCGAACTATGACTGGATACCCGACCAGGACCACGGCAGCGTTGCGATGACAGCGCTGCAACGAATGTTGATACAAACCGAGGGCAGAAAAATCCTGCTGTTTGGCGCCTGGCCGAAAGAATGGAACGTTGAATTCAAATTGCACGCACCTATGAACACAACGGTGGAAGGCGTGTATAGGGATGGTAAACTCCAGCAGCTAAAAGTAGTACCGCGGTCGCGGGCAAGGGACGTGGTGACAATGGAGCCGCAGTGACTTTATAAAAAGGTATTCGGGCTGTATGAACGAGGGCCGAACCATTCGTTCAATTACAGAGTGTACGCCACACTTATGTGTGGGGTATTATAGATTTGTCAAATGGCCGAAATTTTCAAAAGAAAAATCGTTAAGTTATTGAAGCACGCCGATTACGCACCGCTGAAACTTTCACAACTGGCCAGGGCATTAGGTGTAAGTTCGGAAGATTATCCCCAGTTCAAATCGGCTTTTGAAGAGCTTCGTCGGGCCGGACACGTGGTGATAGGTGCGGGTAATTTGATTAGTCTGCCGCCATTATCCGGCCGAATTATAGGGACATTCAGGGCAAACCCCAGAGGATTTGGCTTCATAACACCTCTCGAACCCCATTCGCACGGTGATTTATTTGTACCGCCGAGCGCGACAGGCGATGCAATGACCGGCGATATAGTTGCCGCCAAGGTTGTAAAAAAAGGTAAACGCGCCGGACAGATGCGATACAGCGGCAAAGTGGTCGAGATTCTTGAACGAGCACAAAACAGATTCGTCGGAACTCTATTAAAACAGCCCGAAGGATGGATTGTGCAGCCGGATGGGACGAGCTTTTTCGAGCCGATTTCTGTTGATGATGTCGGCGCAAAAGGGGGCCAGCGGAAGGACAAGGTTGTGGTCGAAATACTTTCGTATCCGACGGAAAAATATCTGGCACGCGGCGTAATTATCGAGGTGCTCGGCAAAGCAGGACGATATGAAAGCGAGATAAAGTCAATAATTCACCAGTTTCATTTGCCGAGCGAGTTTGATGACGATTGTGTCGAACAGGCGCGGAGGGCCGCTGCTGAATTTAATCCTGAGCAACCCGGTGCAAGAGAGGACATAACGGGAAAAGTGGTTGTTACGATTGACCCGCCGGATGCAAAAGATTTTGACGATGCGATAAGTCTTGAGAAGGATTCCGACGGCAACTGGGTGCTGGGAGTTCACATTGCAGATGTCAGTAATTTTGTGTCGGCGGATTCGCCGCTGGATATTGAAGCGAAAGATCGCGGAAACAGCGTTTATCTGCCCGGCAAGACCATTGCGATGCTGCCGGAGATTTTAAGTAACGGTATATGCAGTCTTCAGCCAGGACAGAAGCGTTTTGTTAAAAGTGCGTATTTAACTTATGACCAAGATGGTAACGTTTTGTCTCGCCGCTTTGCCAATAGTGTTTGTCGTTCGGCGCAGCGATTGACCTACAAAGAAGCGGACAAAGCTTTGAAAGGCCGCATTAAGGGGATTAAGCCGGAAGTGGTCGAGCTGCTGAAAAATATGGAGGCGCTTAGCCGGGTTATTGAAGAACGACGAGCGAAGAACGGAATGCTCCATCTGGATTTGCCGGAGACTGAGTTGATAATGGATAAATCGGGACGGGTTGTGGACGCTTGCCCCGCTGATGACAGCTATCCGCATACGATAATCGAAATGTTTATGGTGGAGGCCAATGAGGCGGTGGCGTCAGTTCTGGACCGGGTCAATGTCAAGTTTATGCGGCGGATTCATCCTGAGCCGGACGCTTTAAGCATGAAAAATCTCGCCAGGCTCGTTAGGGCGTTTGGTTTCAGTCTGCCTCGAAGTCCGGGCCGCGCAGCGATACAGGATTTGTTAGCCGCCGTTGAGGGGGCTGATTGTTCTTTAGCTGTTAATTTGGCGGTGCTGCGGAGTTTCGAGAAGGCCCAGTACGCGCCGCTGCATATCGGCCATTTTGCGCTGGCTTCGAGTAACTACTGTCATTTTACCAGCCCGATACGCCGGTATGCGGATTTACTTGTTCATCGCGTTTTGGAGTGCCATCTGCAAAATCGTTCTGGTTCGGCCGGGGACATCTCGGCCGGGCTGGATTTGACCGAGATTGGAAAACACATCAGCTTTACCGAGCAACGTGCTGAGGACGCAGAAAAAGAGCTGACCACCGTTCTGATTTTGCAAATGTTGAGCAATCGCATTGGTGACAAACTTGACTGCGTTGTTACCGGCCTTGCGAGTTTTGGGGTATTCGTGCAGTCGCGGAAATTCGGGATTGAAGGTCTTATACAGATGGGCGATTTGGGACCGGACGAATGGAAATACAGCCCAAAGACCCAGTGTATTGTCGGACTACGCTGCGGACGCAGTATTCACTTGGGTCAGGCCATAAAAGTGCGTATAATCTCTGTAAACGTCCCCGCACGTCAGTTGAATGTGTCCCCTGTTGAGCCGTTGGCTAAAGAGCCTGTTCGGAAAAAGAAAACTGCAAAGAAGTCCAACAAAGGCCGCGTGCGGAGAAGGGCAAAAGGAAAAATGGGGAATCTAAAAAAGTAACGATTATAATAAGCAAATAATCTAAATTAAATTTCGGAGGAACCACAATGGGTAATCTCAATCGACGCGATTTTTTCAAGAAGTCGGCACTGCTGTCCGGCGGTTTGGCTGTGGGCGGTGCTGCGGCACAAAGTAAAGGAGCTAAGGCAGTAAAGGTTTCGGCAGCGAAAAAGCCGCTGCTCAAGCTCGGTCTGATGAGCTACAATCTGGCTCGCGGCTGGGACATCGAAACGATCATCAAGAACTGCACCGAGGCCAAGTTCCAGCATATCGAACTTCGTACGACGCATGCCCACAAGGTGGAGGTTAATCTCTCCAGGTTGGAGCGTAAGGAAGTGCGCAAGCGGTTTGAAGATTCGGCATTGGAGGCAATCAGTCTGGCCAGCGGCTTTAGCTACCACCACGCCGACGCCGCCCGGCTGCGGCAGAACATTGAAGGGACCAAGGAATATACCAAGCTTGCTCACGATATCGGCGCGTTGGGAATTCGGGTATTTCCCAACGCGGTAAGCGATAAGGGCGTTTCGGTGGAAAAAACATTAGAGCAAATCGGCAAGGCTGTGCGGGAGTGCGGGGAATTTGCCAGGGATTACGGGGTAGAGATTCGACTGGCCAACCACGGGCGGGGCACCAACCGAGTGCAGGTCACCCGTAAAATTCTCGATTATGCGGACACGCCTCATGTTTACGTCAACTGGAACTGCGATGGATCCGATATCGAAGCCCCCGGCTTCGAATCGAATTTCAATCTGGTCAAGGATCAAATAAGCAATATCCACCTGCACAGTTTGTATAACGAAAAATATCCCTACCGCAAACTCTTCCAGTTGCTGCGGAAAAATAATTACCAGCGCTACTGCGACGCCGAAATCGGCGAAAGCAAGGAACCCGTACGCCTTATGAAATACTACCGCGGTTTGTTCCTGGCCCTCCAGGACGCACTATAATAAACTCGGTTATTTTAGTGGCCTGTGTGAACAGGAGGTTTATGTTTTTTAGAGTGGAGAAGTGGTCCTTATATCTTTCGGGAGAAGAATAATGATAAGAATAAAACGACGAGATTTTTTGAAAGGTTCTCTGGCGGCGGGGGTTGGTTTGTTTACGCCTTTTTCACGCGTTCGGGGCGCGAATGACGACATTCGCGTCGCTATGGTTGGCGTGGGCTCGAACGTGAAGGTCGGGGGCATAGGTAAAGCAATGATGCGCAGTATAAGGAAAATCCCCGGTGTGCGCATCGTGGCGCTCTGCGATCCGGAAAACGCTCACCTGTATCCTGAAGTCCGGAAATTCAAAGACCGCAAGGAAAAATGCGACGCTTACGTCGACATTCGCAAGCTTCTGGACAACAAAGACATCGACGCTATCGTCGTGGGCACCCCCAACCACTGGCATGTACTGGCAGCGGTTTGGGCCTGTCAGGCGGGCAAGGACGCCTTTGTGCAGAAGCCCTTCTCGCACAATATGTTCGAAGGCCGTAAAGCTGCGGAAGCGGCGCGCAAGTATAACCGCATAGTGTCGGCGACCCACGGCTCGCGGGGCAGGTCGGGCGTGGGTGAGGCTTTCGCATACGCCCGGAAGGGGAAGCTTGGCAAAATCCTGTATGTGCGCGGCACTACTTACCGGCGGCGCAACAGCATCGGCAAGGTAAAAGGTTCGCAGCCGGTCCCGAAGACGTTGGACTATGACCTGTGGTCCGGCCCGGCCCCAATTTTGCCGGTAATGCGTGAGGAACTCCACTATGACTGGCACTGGATCTGGACCTACGGGGACGGTGACCTGGGCAACCTTGGCATCCACAATTTGGACGCCTGCCGGTGGGCCCTCGGGAAGGAGAGACTGCCGGAACGCGTGCTGACCCTGGGAGGCCGCTTCGGATACGAAGATGACGGCCAGACGCCGAATACAATAATCACTTTCTACGACTACAAGCCGGCTCCTATTATTTATGAGGTGCGCGGTTTGCCGACGACGGAGCGGTACAAGGGCATTGGCAGCGGTGTAGTCGTCCACTGCGAGCATGGATACATCGTCGGGAACAAGGCTTACGATAATAATGACAAGTTGATCCGGGAATTCGAGC
The DNA here is from genome assembly GCA_030602845.1 of Phycisphaerae bacterium. Taxonomy (GTDB): domain Bacteria; phylum Planctomycetota; class Phycisphaerae; order Sedimentisphaerales; family Anaerobacaceae; genus JAUVYQ01. Next base: position 12,454 of record JAUVYZ010000001.1, read on the forward strand.
CTACCAACCAGGATTCATTTACCAACTTCTTTAGCGTGGTACGCAGCCACAAGATGAGCGACCAGCAGGAGAATGCGCTAAGCGGCCATCTCTCGGCATGCCTGGTCCATATGGGCAACATCTCATATCGCATCGGTAAGGAGACTGACAGCGAGCAGATCCGCGAGATCGTCCGGGCGGACAAGAACTTTTCCGAAACTTACGACCGCTTCTGTGCTCATTTGGCGGAGCACAAGGTCGACATAGAGAAACACCACGTTACTGTCGGTCCGTGGCTGAGGATGAATCCCAGGGAGGAAAGATTTGTAGGAGCGTTCAGCAAACGGGCCAATCAACTGCGGACAACAAACTATCGCCCTCCATTCGTTGTACCGGAAAAAGTGTAGCATCTGTAAAGGTGATACCACTATTGGATATAGCATTACAGAGCCTGTTCGAAAAAAGAAAGGTACAAAGAAGCCCGGGAAAAGAAGGCGAAAAACTAAACGAGCCCGCAATAAATTGCGGGGCTAAATAGAGGTTGCTTCGCTTCGCTCGCAATGACATTTTCGTGTTGCGTCGCTTTACGTTTTTCGCTTTGCGTTTTACGTTTTCTTGACATTTGGCGGGGATTTTGCAATACTGTTCTAATTAATTATTGATAATTGATTAATGATTATTGATTTTTGTGGAGTGTAAAATGAGAGCATCGGAGATGAGAAAAGGTCAGACCGTGAAAATTGACGGCAAGCTGTATGCAATTGTTGATTATCAACACGTCAAATTAGGCAAAGGCGGTGCGGTTTATCAGACAAAGCTTAAAAGTCTGACCGACGGTTCAATTCAAAATGTTCGGCTGCGCTCGGAAGAAACGGTCGAAGAGGCGTATCTGGACAAGGGCACATACGAATACCTGTATTCAGCCGGCAGCGAACATGTTCTGATGGATACCAAGACCTACGACCAAATCACCCTCGATGACGATGCGTTCGGCGATGGGCCGAAATATCTCAAGCCAAATGCTCGGCTTCAGGTCAGTATGTACCAGGGCAGGCCGATTATAGTTACTCTGCCTATCACGGTGGATTTGAAGGTTACCAATACCCCGCCGGAGATTAGGGGCGCGACGGCGACAAATCAAAACAAGCCCGCAACGCTCGAAACCGGGCTTATCGTACAGGTGCCGCCTTTTATTAAGACCGGTGACATTGTCCGTGTCGATACACGCAGCGGTGAGTATGTAACGAGAGTGAAAGGATAAAAAGTGAGCTAAAGTGCCTAAAGTGAGCTAAAGTGCCTAAAGTAGTGGATTATTTTTTTTACTTTAGCTTACTACTTTTTTAGTTGTGATGTTTGATAAAGTCAGCAAAATTCTTGTAAAGGTTTTTGGCTCTCGTAATGAGCGGTTGGTAAAGGCGTATTCGGTAATCGCTCAGCAATCGGGCGAATTTGAAGAGCAAATAAAAAAGCTCGACGACGAGGCCTTAAAAGCGAAAACTGCTGAGTTCAAGTCCACCCTAAAAGCGGGCGCCAAGCCGGAGGATATTCTACCCGAAGTCTTCGCAGTCGTTCGCGAAGCGGCAAGGCGAAATGTCGATATGCGGCATTTCGACGTTCAGCTTATCGGAGGCAATGTCCTCTACGAAGGCAAGATTGCTGAAATGGTTACGGGCGAGGGTAAAACGCTGGTGGCAACACTGGCAGCATACCTTGTTCATCTGACCGGAAGAAAGATCCATATAGTTACGGTCAACGATTATCTGGCCAAGCGTGATGCAGAATGGATGGGGCCGATATATGAGGCGCTGGGACTGACGGTGGGTGCGATTCAGGCGGGAATGGATACGTCCGGTGACGAGCGGAAAGGTCAGTATGGCTGCGATATAACATACGGCACAAACAATGAGTTCGGCTTCGATTACCTTCGCGACAATATGAAGATATCACTTGAGCAAATGGTGCAGGGCCAACTGCAATACGCGATAATCGACGAGGTCGATTCGATTCTAATTGATGAGGCCAGGACGCCTCTGATTATATCGGGCCCGGCCTTTGATGATGTCAGCAGATATAAAACAGCAGACCAGGTGGCAAGGAAGTTGCTTGGCCTGCAAAGCGGCTACGACCGCACGAAAAAACAAATTGATTCCGCCCAGCGCAGGCAGGCCGGCGCTCAGGGCGAACTGGCGGAAGCAAAAAGAGAAAAGGACAACGAGCGAATCAAGAAGGCCCAGAAGGCAATCGAGGAAAGTCAGGCGGAGCTTGAGAGCGCACAAGTCAGGCTGACAGACGCTACGCAATATTACGAAGTCGAATACGACAGGAAGCAGGCGCATCTTACGCACGAAGGGGTAGGGGCCGCACAGGAGATAGCCGGCGTAGGGTCGTTCTTTACCGGCTCAAATATGGAATGGCCGCATCTTCTGGAACAGAGCCTGCGGGCCCACGTTACGTTCGAGAGAGAAAAGGACTACGTCGTTATAGAGGACAAGGTGGTTATCGTTGACGAATTTACCGGCCGATTGATGCACGGCCGGCAGTGGTCGGACGGACTGCACCAGGCGGTCGAAGCAAAAGAAAATGTATCGGTAAAAGAAGAAACCCAAACACTTGCTACTATCACGCTGCAAAATTTCTTCAAACTCTATGACCAGATAGCGGGGATGACCGGCACGGCGGCGACCGAGGCCGAGGAGTTTATGAATATCTACAAGCTTGACGTTGTTGTAATACCGACTAACGAGCCCTGCATCAGGGAAAACCGGGATGATGTAATCTATCAATCGATGCGCGAAAAGTTTAATGCGATAGTGGAAGAGATAAACGAGGTCAGCAACTCCGGTCGGCCGGTGCTTGTGGGCACGGTAAGCATTGAGAAGAATGAAGCACTGTCGAAGGCTCTTAAAACGCGATACGGCAAAGAGTATGAGCACGAGGTCCTCAACGCCAAGCACCACGAGCGAGAAGCTTCGATTGTTGCCAAGGCCGGCCAGCAGCACAGCAGCCGGGATGGCCGAATGCGAGGCAATATAACAATCGCAACAAATATGGCGGGCAGAGGTACGGATATTGTACTCGGCCCCGGCGTAGCTGAAATCGGCGGCTTACATGTCCTTGGGACCGAGCGTCACGAGGCCAGAAGAATCGATAATCAGCTCCGGGGCCGGATAGGAAGACAGGGTGACGCCGGCTCCAGCCAATTTTTCCTTAGCTTCGATGATGATTTGATGGCGTTGTTTGACGGAGATAAGATACCAAAACTGTTGACCTTAGTTGGTTGGAAGGAAGACGAACCAATTGTTCATCCGAGAATCAGTAAACAAATTGCAAAGGTTCAAAAGAAGGTTGAAGAGCGAAACTTCGAGGTACGCAAGAGTCTGCTTGAATATGATGAGGTAATGGACTACCAGCGAAAGATTTTCTATTCACGGAGGCGCAAAATCCTGGCCGGAAAAGGGCTAAAAAACATTATCGAAGAGATGATAGATGCCGCTATCGCAAAAAATTGCGACACCATTCTTAACGAGAGCTACCCGCGTAAGTGCATTATCGAGTGGGCCAGAACTGCTTTCGGTGCCGATTTGAAGCCCTCGGATGTTGCCGGCATTAAGGCAGCGGAAATTGAGAGATTAATAAAACAGCAGGCGAAAGATAATGCAGCTAATGATATATCGCTTTCTATGGGGGAATATTTAGAAGATTACGCAGACCCGCGAAGCTGGGATATTTCCGGCTTGTGCAAGTGGGCGATGAGCGCCTTTCGTGTTAATTTAAGCCCGGGCAAAGTCAAGGCACAGGAGCCGGAGGAGATTGAAGAGCAGTTGATTTCAGCCGCGGCTGAGCAAATTGATAAAAAGGATTGTTCACAACTAATCGAATTTTTGAAGCCGGATTTTGCTGTCCGCACATTTACCGAATGGGCACGAGCGAAGTTCGATATAAAATTGGACGTCGGCGAGGTTGCGAGCTTAAATGCGTCCCAAATCCGTCAGCAGCTTGGCGAGGAAACCGCAGCGAAATACAAACAAAGGGAGATTGAGTATCCTGTTGAATTTGCGATGAATATGGTTTACGGGCCTGGCGGGCCTAACGTATATGCGTTCGAGGCACTGGCGGACTGGGCGAACAAAAAATATAACGCCGGCCTTTCAGTTGAGCGGATACAAAACGTCAAACCCAGGGCCTTACATAAACAACTGGTCGAATTGAGCGAAAGCTTTAACAACGGCGAGTTAGACCGAGAGCTTGCTGACAAAGTCGCTCAATTAAACACTGCCGAATTAGCAAAGTGGGCTAACGAAAGATTCGAGGCCTCTTTGACTGAAGACGACCTCGCCGGCGTGCCGGAACGCAAAGAGAAGCTCTCTGAACTCGCAAGGGAGTTCCTGCGCAAGGAACTAAGCGACCTTGAAAAATATGTTTTGGTCCAGGTTTACGACAGCACCTGGAAGGACCATCTGTATTCGATGGACCATCTCAAAGACAGTATCTGGATGCGAGGCTGGGCGGAAAAAGACCCGAAGACGGAATATAAGCGTGAAGGCTATCGCATGTTTGAAGAGATGCTGGAAAACATTGAAGACCGTGTTACGGATATTATCTTCAAGGTACACCTGGAAGCCGGCGCCAGGGCGCAAAGTATCTGGAATGTAAGTCGAACGGCCCACGATGAGGTCGGGCAGTTCGCGATGGCTGAGCAACAGCGGGCCGCCGCACAGGCGCCGCAGGGCGAGCGGAAAGTAAAACAAATTCGGCTGGAAACTCCCAAGGTCGGGCGTAACGACCCCTGTCCGTGCGGCAGCGGGAAAAAATACAAAAAATGCTGCGGAAAAACTGCCTAAAAAAGAAAACATCGAGCAACATCCAGCCACCCGATGTTTTCCGGAGGGGAGAAAAACTTTTTTTTAACCTGCTTTCTTGTTATCGGCAGCAGTATAACGGCGACTTTAGCCCCGTTAGAAATTTTCGCTTTTTGTCGGATTTTCTTACCCTCCCTGGAATTATAACGGGATTAACCGAAAAATCGCAGTTTGTTCTGTCCTCACAGGACTTTACGTTATCGGGCGGTAAAGGTTCTGTATTTTCCCCCCGGATTAGAGAATTCGTTAGCCCGTTAGAAATCTCCCGTTTTGGTATCATATTGCGGATTGTAGAATTTCTAACGGGGCGAGCAAGCTGTTCTAACCCCGTTAGAAGTCAGAGGCCAAAGGCCTCTTTCACTTCTAACGGGGCTAATAAAGACTCATCGGCTCGTGGCGTCGGCTGTGCCGGCGATAAATCGTAATCCCTTTACAGCCAAGCTGATAGGCCAATTTGTAGGCCTTATCGACGGCGGCAACGGTGGCCTTTTCGCTGAAATTTATGGTCTTGCTGACCGCTGCGTCACAGTGCTCCTGGAAAACCGCCTGCATTTTGATATGCCATTCCGGCTTGATGTCGTAGGTGCATCTGAAAATTCTACGCACGCTGGAGGGAATTTTGCTGATTTTTTGAATACTGCCGGTTTCGGCAATCTGTTTTTCCAGCTCTTTGCTGTAAAAGCCGGCTTTTTGGGCTATTTGCTTGAAAATCGGGTTTATTTGCAGCATTTTTGAGCCGTCTAATATCCGGCGGACGAACACGGGCGAATAGGCCGGCTCAATTCCGGAAGAACAGTTCGCAATTATGCTTATCGTACCGGTCGGGGCCACGCACGTAATAGAAGCATTGCGGACCTTTTGATTTCTTTCGGTTCGCCAGATGCTGTCATTCCAGTTTGGAAAAGGCCCTCGCGAATTGGCAAGCTCGGTGCTGGCCTCGCGTGCTTTTTTGTTAATAAACTCCATAAGCGTCGACCCAAATTCGATGCCCTGTTGCGAATCGTAAGGTATCTTGAGCAGAAACAGGCAGTCGGCAAAGCCCATAACGCCCAGGCCGATTTTGCGATTTCCCTGGGCCAGGCGGACGGTGTCTCTGACCGGATAATTGCAGACGTCGATAATATTGTCGAGAAATCGCACGGCCAATTTGACGGTCTTGGCCAGTGCGGGCCAATCCATATCAGCTTTGCCGTCGGTAAATGCTACGAATTTTGCAATATCGATACTGCCTAAGGTGCAGGCCTCGAAGGGAAGCAAAGGCTGCTCGCCGCAGGGATTGGTTGCTTCTATTCGGCCCAGCGAAGGTGTCGGATTGTCACGGTTGATTCGGTCGATAAAGACTACGCCGGGCTCCCCGCTGTTTGCAGCACACTTGATGATGGTTTCCCAGATGTCACTGACGGTGTAGAACTGGCCTGCCTGCGCGGAGGTCAGCACCTGTTTGCCGGTTAGCTTATGCAAATCGTTTATTGTGTAGCTTGCAATATCAATTCGACGCGGCAATAAATACCTCTGTTGCGTGCGAGGATTTTTGACAATGTTCAAAGACTTGCCCGATGTAGTCAGGGTTTCCATCCAGTTGTCGGTGATTTTGACGGAGATATTGAAGTTGGTAAAGGCCTTTAAGTTCTGTTTGGCGTGCAGAAATTTTAAGATGTCGGGGTGTTCGACGCTCATCATCCCCATATTCGCACCGCGGCGAAAAGCGCCCTGCTGAATTGCATCGGTAGTCTCGGAAAAGACGCGCCAAAAACTTATCGGCCCTGACGTTGTCCCCCCGCTTGAGGCGATGCGGTCTCCTGTGGGTCTTAATTTATCTAAGGAAAATCCTGTGCCGCCGCCGGCCTTTTGAATCAGGGCGGTCTGCTTAATCGTTTCGAATATCGCTTCTATACTGTCTTCTATCGGCAGCACAAAGCAGGCGCTGAGCATTCCGCTGGGCCGATTGGCGTTCATAAGGGCGGGGGAATTGGGCAAAAATTTCAGTGAGGCCATTAAATCGTAAAATTTTCTGTGCCAGCCTTTGACTTCGGTGTGGGTGGCTCCGTATTTGGCTTCGGCCTCGGCTATCAGCGACGCCACCCTGCTGAAGAGCTGGGCCGGCGTTTCGATGCACTTGCCCTGGTGGTCTTTGATTAGATACCGGCTTTGCAGAACGGTCAAAGCATTTTTGCTGAGAGCTGGTGCCTCTCCGGACGGCGATATTATATTGAACTCAACCATAAAAACAACCCTAACTTTAAAAATGAAAAACGTAAAACGAAAAATGTAAAACCATAATTTAAAATTCGAAACTTATTCAACTTTAAGTTTTACGCTATGGTTTTTAGTTTTTAGCTTTTAGTTTTTAGCTTCTTTTAAGCCATCTGAACCGAAAGACGTCACGAATCCTTTCAGTAAATCGGATTCCCAGACGCTGCGTGCTGGTCTTGAAATCGGCGCGTTGCAAATCGTCAACAGTTGGCCTGGCCGGCGATTTGCCGAATATCGACAATAATCCCCCCGCCAAAAATCCGAGAGCCGAACCTATTTTAGTGCGAGCAGACATTCAATTGATTATTGATTATTGATTATTTTCTATTGATTATTGATAATCTGTTTTCCAATTATTATTCGTCGGTTAGCAATTACCTTTGCACCGCCAATTTTAAGCGGGCTAATAACTCTTCGCCGGTGCGGCTTATCGATTCGAATTTGCCGAATAATTGATGCCTTTCCAGAATCTCCGGCTCGTAATCGTAATATCTCTGGACCGCCTCGATGCCGGCTTCTGCGGCGCCGCTGGTTTTATACTCGCCGTCTGAGAGCCAGGAGCTTACTTCGTCATCATACTCGGCGGGATAAATAAGTGCCACAGTAAATTTGTCGTTGTTATATTTAGCCAAGTGCACCCTGGCCCGGCAGGGAGAAGCGGCCTTGACAGCTAAATTAACGAGCGTTTTGAAATCCCGCCTGGCGGTTTCGAGCTCACTCGAATAAAAGAACATCCCGGCCTCAAGCTGGAAAGTTTCCGCCCGGACGCCTTTTAGTTCGAGTTTGCCGTCGGGGTAGGCCTTGTGTATCTTATAGACTTTGCCGTCCTTGTATTTCTCGCTTTCCAGAAGCTCAGCCACCTCTTCGGCGGTAAAGCCGACGCCTGCGTGGTCGCCGAAGTCGAAGATATACAGGCCGACGTATTTTTCAGGTTTTTCAAGTTTCGGTAGTTTCATAGTTCTTTTATTATACCCACGGATTTCACGGATTGCACGGATTTTTTTAGACGCAGATTTCACCCCGTTAGAATTTTTTTTTGCTTTTTGTCGGATATTTTTATCCCTATGGAATTTCTAACGGGGTAAACGGATTGCACGAATCTTTATTTTTTGCCACAAAGGCACCAAGACACCAACCCCGAATCAAATAAAACCTGCGGTAAAACCGCAGGCTAAATATAGATTGCCGCGTCCACCTTGGGCGGACTCGCAATGACGATTTTTATAATAGATTCCTCAACTGCGCTCGCAATAACGAGAGGAAAAGGGCAGTGTTAATCCCTGTCTAAATAATACCGTCGGTCAGTTTGAGTGTTTTATGTATTTTTCTGCACCGGTGGTTTTGATAAGCTTATACTTGGGCTGCGAGGAAATTAAAATCGCCTCGGTATCCGGTATTGTCTCGATTAAGGCAAGGCCTTTTTCCGCCCCCATCACGCTCACCGCCGTCGCTAAAGCATCAGCATCAGTTGCACTGTTCGCGATAATGGTCACGCTCGACAAACCTTGCGCACCTGCTGCCGTCTTACGGTCTATAATATGGCTGTGCCGTTTACCCTCGACCAAAATAAACTGCTGATAATCACCGCTCGTCGCAACCGCTCCGTTTACTAATTTCAGCTTTAACAAAAGCTCACCGCCGCCAATACCCTCTACGGCTTTGCTCGGGTCCTGCAGTCCCACCAGCCAACTATCCTTGCGCCCTGCAGGAACACCAAAACACCGAATATCACCGCCAATGTCAACCATTCCCCCGGCGGCCCCGCTTCTTTGCATTGCTTCAATTGCCTTATCAACTGCGTATCCTTTTGCTATCCCGCCTAAATCTATTCTCATCCCCTCTACCGCAAACCGCACGCTCATTTCGTTCGCATCGAGTATAAGTTTTTCGTAGCCGACCCTGGAGCGAGCTGCAGCCAGCTCGTTATCACTCGGAACCGAATTTGCTTCGGCTGCCGAACGCCACAGATCCACCAAAGGCCCAACCGTTACATCAAAAGCGCCACCGGTAAGTTTGCTGAACTCGACGCTTCTCTGCAGAACTTCGTATGTTGACCTGCTGACTCTGACTGCTCTCTCAAAACCGTCCCGGTTTACCTCGCTTATTTCCGAATCGCTCTTGTAGTCGCTCATCAGCTCATCGACCTTTTCGATTTCCACAAGAGCGGCCTCGATACATTTCTTAGCTGTGCTCGAATCCGCCGCAACGGCAACGACCCGTGCGAATGTCCCCATAACCAGTTGATGGCCGCTGTCGGCCTCAACTCGCGCCTTGGGCCAAAAATACAACGCAGCAATTAAACAGACGCCAACGATGATTCCAATAGTAATCCGGGTATTTTGCTTATTCATAAAAACCCTTTCCACGGCAAGATTTGATAATTGATAATGAAACGATAATCAATAGAAAATAATCAATAATCAACTTATAATGCCGTTGTGAATAAAAGAGAAGTAACAATATTGGCCGAGCAGGTCGAGCGGGAGTTTCTGCCGTTTGTTCGCAGGCCCGGCAGATACATCGGCGGCGAGATAAACCAAATCAAAAAAGACCTCAACCAATGCCGCCTCACCGTCGCACTGTGCTTTCCCGATATTTACGAAGTGGCAATGTCCTATACGGGCCTGGCGATTATTTACGATATTCTCAACACAATCGAAGGCGTGGCCGCTGAGCGGGTCTTTGCGCCCTGGATTGACGCTGAAGAGGTTCTGCGCCGGAAAAAAATCCCGCTATTTAGTCTCGAATCCAGAGCGGCGGTAAAAAGTTTTGATATCGTCGGCTTTAGCTTAACCAGCGAGCTTTGCTATAGCAATGTGCTCAATATGCTCGACCTGGCTCATCTGAATATCCGAAGCGCTGCTCGGGACGAAAATGACCCCTTGATAATCGTGGGCGGCGGTATGGCAAACTGCTGCGAACCTATGGCTGAGTTCATCGACCTGTTCCTGCTCGGCGAAGGCGAAGAAGCTGTAGTTGAGCTGATACAACTGATTAAGCGAAAGAAAAAAGCCGGGGCGACAAAAAAGGAAATCCTTTTCTGCGCCGCCAGGAAATTCGACTGGGCTTATGTCCCGGCTCTTTACAAATTCGAAGTAGACAGCCCAATACGCAATACGCAATGCGCAATACGAACTCAGCCGGTTTTCCCCGATTTGCCCAGGCAATTCAAAAACGCCGTTGTCGAAGATTTTGAAAACGCCGCCGCTCCGCTTCGCCCGATAGTGCCATTTACCCAGGCCGTCCACGAACGAGTCAGCGTTGAGATTATGCGCGGCTGTCCGGGCCGATGCAGATTTTGCCAGGCCAGCTTTTGCAGAAGGCCTGTTCGCTGCCGCGGCGTCGAAAAAGTTGTCAGTTTAGCGAAGGCCTGTTACCACGCAACAGGATTCGACACGGTCAGTCTGCTGAGCTTATCGACCGCCGATTATCCAAAGCTCGAAGAATTAGTCGCCGCTCTGCAGGAATATTTTCAAGACAAGTATGTCGGCCTGTCACTGCCGAGTTTGCGCGTCGACCGCCAGCTAAAACTACTTCCCAAATTGCTGACTTCGGTAAGAAAAAGCGGTCTGACAATTGCCGTTGAAGCGGCGAGCGAAAAATTAAGACAGATTATCAACAAGCCCTTAAAAGACGAGGATTTGTTTGCCGGGGTGGAGGCAGCGTACCGGGCCGGATGGCAAAAATTAAAACTCTACTTTATGGTCGGTCTGCCCGGCGAGACTACAGAGGATGTAAAACGGATTGCAGGATTGTCTTATCAATTAGCCAAACTGCGAAAAGAAATAGACGGCAAAACAGCGCAAATCAATATTACCATAAGTTGGCTTGTGCCTAAGCCGCATACGCCGTTCGGCTGGCTCGGGCAAAAGCCAAAAGCATATTTCGAGAACGCAAAACAGTTAATACTTGAGGAGAAAAGAAAACTGCGCGCTAAATTCCTGCAGTTTAAGTTCCACGATATAAATCGCAGCGTACTGGAATCGGCAATAGCGCGGGGTGACAGACGGCTATGCAACGTTATCGAGGAGGCCTGGCAAGACGGTACAAGATTCGATTTGTGGGACGAATGCTTCAACTATGAAATCTGGCAAAAGGCCTTTGAAAAGTTTGGAATGGATGTTGAAGTGCTCGCACAAAGGCAATTCGGCCCTGACGAAATTCTGCCCTGGGACCATCTCGGCGGGCCTGAGAAAAAGTATCTGCTTGGCCATTTGGATGAGGCAATAAAGAAAGCGAAAAGAAAAACGACCGCCAAATAAATTTGGGGGCGGAGCCATCCCCAGGCTGCGCTTGAGGCTGCCACCCAACGATTTTATGGTGTGGTTTTATATTTTGCGTTTTTCCTCATTCCTGACGGCAAATCCAGGCCGCTACGGCCTTTCGCTTCTTTGAAATCCACTATAATCTTAGTCGCTTGCTGTGGGTCATCGACGACTGTAAAGACATCCATATCTTCGGGGGAAATATGACTGTGTTCTTTTAGCATCTTTTGCTTCATCCACTCAATCAAGCCATCCCAGTAGTCACTGCCCATCAAAACCACGGGGAAAAACGCCTGCTTTAATGTTTGAATCAACACCAGCGATTCGAAAAACTCATCCATAGTCCCATAACCGCCGGGGAAAACTATAAAGCCGTGGGCATATTTCAGGAACATCACCTTGCGGCAGAAGAAATACCTGAAATGCAGCGACAGATTCTGGTATTTGTTTGGTATTTGCTCCAACGGTATTTCAATATTGAGGCCGATGCTTCTACCGCCCGCTTCTGCAGCGCCTTTATTTGCCGCTTCCATAATCCCGCCCCCGCCGCCGGTTATTACGGCAAATCCGGCTTTTGCTATTTCCGATGCGGTCTCCTGGGCAAGTTTATAATACCGCTGGTCCGGCTTTGCGCGGGATGAGCCGAAAAACGACACGGCAGGGCCTATGGAAGCAAGCTCCTCAAAGCCCTCGGTGAACTCAGCCATTACCTTGAATATCCGCCAGAGGTCTTGCACCGGACTTTCAATCATATCCATCATATAAAAAACTCTCCTTCAATATCGTATCTCGCGGCTCGTATTTCGCTTCACGATTCACTCTACCATAAAGCCGGGTTCTTTGCAGCAGGACAATACTTGGAAATCGGGCAATTTTCACAGTCCGGCTTACGGGCGCGGCAATACTTCCGCCCATGAAAAATCAACAAGTGACTGAACGTCGTCCAGTTGCTCTCTGGCACTATTTCGGCCAAATCAAATTCCAACTTTACCGCATCGCTGTTTTCGGAAAGTCCCAGCCGCCGCGACAGCCGAATAACGTGAGTATCGCAGGCTATCGCCGGCTTGCCGAAAGCATTGCCCAACACAACGTTGGCCGTCTTTCTGCCCACGCCCCGAAGCTGCAAAAGCTCTTCCATTGTATCAGGGACTTTGCCGCCGAACTGCTCAATTATCCCTGCACAGGCGCGGTTGATACTGATTGCCTTATTGTGATAGAAACCCGTACTTCTTATGTCCGACTCAATCTCTTTTATATCAGCTCTTGCCCAATCCTCAGCCGATTTATATTTCTTGAACAAATCAGGAGTAATCATATTGACGCGCACGTCCGTGCACTGTGCCGACAGAATCGTTGCAATCAGCAGCTCCAGCGGATTCTTAAACCTCAGTGCGGTTTTCGCCTGCGGGTATATTTTGTTCAATCTCGGCCAAATCTTTTTGACCCGCTCAGCCGCCTCGGCCTTATCAACCTTTATTTTTTTTGCCGTTGTTTTTTTTGCCATAGTTGCACTATTTCACTTTTACCTCACTCACGTTCGGGGCTCTGTGCTCCCTGTTTTCTGTCTTCTGTATTTAGAAGTTTTTCCAGAAGCTTTTTTAGTTTTTTGGCAAAAAATATCCTATGGAATCTCTCCGGCTCTTTCTCGCCGGGCATATACAATATGCTTACCGGAACACCGGGTTCTTCATACTTGTTTTTCAAAGCAAGTGTCGCCGGATAATCTGCAACCGTGGTATCGGCCTCAATCGCTAAAACACCTTTTTCCTCGATCAGTTTAGCGATGTCTTTGCGCCCGTAAACCACTTTATCCACAATTGCGCAAACAGCACACCAATCAGCGGTAAACTTGATTAAGACAG